>JAPKCZ010000116.1 GCA_028822745.1 Kiritimatiellia bacterium
TGATGATTGGCCATAATGGTTTCGATTTCACCAAATCCGCCGAACACCTTGTAGCCATGGACGTAGCGCCCTTTTAGGTTTATGTCATCATCAATCATGCCAATGAAGTAGACGGGCTCCTGGGTGCCGATCTTCCGAAAACTCTGCTGCAATAGGTATAGCGTGCAGTCGTAACCCGCCCCATAAATGAGCGCCTGCCGCAAGGTGCTCTGCGTCTGAAGGCGTTGGTGCCAAACGAGCGAATCTTGCGCAGCGCGGGGGAGGGCACGCATACCTGCGACAAGGAAAAGCGATACGAACATGTGCATGATGAGCTGCTGGGACATACTTCTTTCGCTGGTTTGTCCGAGAAGAATCGTCGTGTTGTTCATGTGACCCGCATCAATTGAAACCACGTTGAAGGTTGGATCAAATCCGCCGGACATCAACGAAACACCGGCTGCCAGCAGAATGCCGGCCCCTAACGCAACGGACAGGACGACGTATTCCGAAACGCGGGCGCGGCTCCAAACGCGTGAGTAGGTGCGTGCGACGAGGAGCGCAAGAAAGGGGACGCCGACCCAAAGAGGAATTTGGTCGAACCAATACAGCTTCAGGCTCTCAAGGCCATGTCCGGGAGCCGACATAAAGCAGGCCAGTGCTAAGGCGAGGCACATGGCCAGAGCGTCCAAAACAGGATAAATCAGCGCTGCCATCACGCGGCTGGGGGGGCGGTGCAAGCCCTGCGTAATGACGACGGCACTATCCCATAGCTCGACGCGCGCGAGATGGCGAACAAAGACATAACTGCCCCCAACAAAGGCGAGAATGAAAATACCAACAGCAGCCGAATGGTACATCATGCTCAGAAAGCCGATGCCGACGAGAACGATGCTGAACAGGTACAGCCACGTCGCGGCGGCACGGTCGGAGAGCCCAGATCGTAGCAAGCGATGATGCATGTGGTCCATGTCGGCGTCGAAAATGCGCTTTTGGGTTGTCGTCTCCTCTGCTTCCGCTTCATCCGATGCGAGGCGACGCACCGTTCTCCGCCAGACGGCCAGAACGGTATCGAAGATGGGCACGCCGATGGCTAGTAACGGAACAAAGACGGAGGCGAAGACGGTTCCTTTCGCAGATGAACTCACGGCCACGGCGGCGAGCGTGAATCCGAGGAACATGCTGCCCGAGTCCCCTAGGAAAATAGAGGCCGGGTGAAAATTGTAACGTAAAAAGCCCAGACAAGCGCCCATGAGTCCAAGCACGATGAGCGCATCGCCCGGCGTGTGCCGGAACAGAAATGAACCCGCAATACCGACGCAGGCAATACTGGCTAGTCCCGTTGCCAATCCGTCCATGCCGTCAACCAGGTTAAATGCATTAATGATGGTTACAAACCACAGCACCGTCACGGCCAAGTCTATGGCCAGCGGTAGGTGGACGCCCAGCAAGCGCCCGACATTCATATCGCAGTAGAACGCCAACACCGCAACCACGACTTGACCAGCTAGCTTGGTTCGGGCGCGCAGGTTCCAGCGATCATCAATCAGCCCCACAGCCAGAATTAAAGACGACAGCATCAGGAAGTTGGTCCACCAATCAACGCCCAGATTGCCTCGGAAGGGAATCCACGGGAAGAAAAGCGCTGCTGCGCAGGCCGCGTGAAAACCGAGAAAAACGCTGATGCCACAGCGTGGCGTGGGCGTGGCGTGGATACGTCGTTCGCCGGGAATGTCGAGCAACCCGATTTTGCTCGCGAGGCGCCCAATGAGTGGGGTCAACACAAAGGTCGTCACAAAACCCACTAGGAGCACGAACGCGTACTTCATGATGAACTGCGATTGCGCGATCGTATCCTGCATAATGTCGTCCGTATCACCCTGCCTGTGTGATTACAAAAAATCGAAAAGACTATATCATTCGCACCTTGTGTTATCAAGTCGCGCGATTGTTGTCAGGGCGCGTCGCGAAGGACACGTGGTTTAATGGGGACGCATGGCTGTCCGCCGCAGATCATATCGGGAGGTAGGTCTTTGGTGACGACGCTGCCGGCCGACACGATGGTGTTGCGTCCGATGGTGACACCGGGTCCGATAAAGGCATTGGCGCAGATCCATGCGCCATCTTCAATGGTGATCGGTTGGTGTATGAGACCGAAATGAGGGTCCGTCGTGTCGTGGCTTCCGGTGCACAGGAATGCACGCTGTGAAATGCACACATTGTTGCCGAGCGTGACGTGGTCCAAGTTCAAGATGTACGCCTCTTCGCCAATCCAGCAATTGTTTCCTGCTCGAAGTCGCCATGGAAAGGTGATCTGAACGCGCGGTTTGCAGACGAAGGCTGTCCCGAGCGTGGCACCCAGGGATCTCAGCAAGGACGCTTTCAGGCGGTAGTTTTTGAATGGGCTTTGAAAAAGAAGCTGCCGAACAGCGAGCCAGAGCGCTTCTTTGCTGCGTCCGCCGCCGCGGTCGAAGATTGGGTTTTCGAATTTTGATAGATCTACGGTTTGCATAAACGTTCCTATGCGTCTGCGAGGCAGTCCGGACGAGGCCCTGCCTTGATCATCCAATAATACACGGCAATCATTTCACGTGCGATATTTTCCCATGTGTATCGGCCTACGACCAAAGCGCGAGCGCGTTGTCCCAAGGCGTCACGCTCAGATTGTTCCATACGGGTCAAGCGCATCAAGCCCTCCGCAATACTGTCTGGTGCGGGGTTAACCACGATGGCAGTGTCATGGGTTTCCTCTGGCGGCAAGTTGCACTCAGGGGTGACGATGGCGGGAAGTGCGTAGGCGAATGCTTCCAGTACGGCCATGGGCAGGCCTTCGCTATAGGAGGGCAGGATATAGGCGTCCACGTTGCGAAGCCACGCGTCTTTGGCCGCACCGTAAACGGGGCCAATAAAGTGGACTTGGTCGTCTATTTGAAGCTCGTGAATGCGGGCTTCGACCTCGGCGCGGTGACCCCCATTATCGGGTCCCGCTATAACGAATACCCAATCATCCAGCTGTGCTTTGCACTGTGCGATGGCATCGACGAGCGGCAGCAGCCCCTTCTTCGCGTGCAGGCGCGACATGAAAAGACATCGTTTTCGGTCGCGCCAAATCTCCGGAACGGGGGTTTCGACAGCGCGGGTATTCAGATCGGGAATGTCGACCCCGTTGGGCACGACCGCAACCGGGTTTTGCAGCCCAAATGCTCGAATCTGGTGAAGCTCGGCTTCGCATAGAGCATGAATACATGCCGCATTCTGTAGATTGCGGTTCTCGTAGAGTATGCCAGCCAGGCGCTTTTGGGTCGCGGATTGCGCCAAGGCCCATGTGTCGAGCATGCCACGCGGAGAAATAATGGTGGGCGCGGACGCGGCGCGAGAGGCGCAAAGGGTGGCATAGGATGTCAGTTTCCACAGCCCCTGTAAGTGTATGATGCTGCCGTCATCGGTCAAGTCGCTGAGATGACGATGCAGAGCAGGGCTCAGTCCAAGGTTGGCTGGGCCGCGCGGCTTGAAGGCGGTTGGGTGCAGCGGGAGCCAAGATGTCGCGTCCGTGTCGAAGTGTGTATCCCATAGGCCCGCGACATCGACGTGAACGCCCTGGGCGGCAATCTGCTGCGCCAAGCGTCGCACGGACACATACAGTCCGCCCGCTTCGCGTGACATCAAGTGTGTCAGCGTGTGTACCCTGAGTGTTGTGTTCATTTCGTTTTCTGAGTTCGCTCGACCAAAGCAATTTTTGCCGCTTCCCAAAGGCTGGTGCCAAAACGTTCGACACCCCAGTCCTTGATCCGTTCCTGTGACGCGGCCCCCATGGCGTGCATGCGCGCTGGATCTGAACAGGTGTCGTGCAATGCACGCGTCATGTCGTCGACGCTGTACGGGTCGAATTGGGTTCCGTTTTTACCGACGTCGACGAGTGTCGGCGCCGAGCCACAGCGCGATGAAACAGCGACAGGCAGGCCTGCGGCCATGGCTTCATTGACGACGAGGCCCCATTGTTCCGTTGTTGAAGGGTGGACAAAGGCCGAGGCCAGGCCGTAGTACGCGGGCAGGTTCTCGTATTGGACGAATCCGGGAAAGTGAACGACGTCATTGAGTCCCAGTCGATGGCATTCGGCGTGGATGTCGTCGCGAAGCTGTCCGTCACCGCAAAGCACCAGTTCCCATGCGGCGTTCGCTTCGTGTCCGGCTCGAAACGCAGAAAAGGCCTGTAGCAATCGAAAAAAGTTCTTTTTGTGAATAAAGCGACCTGACGCGAGGAGGAATGTTTTTGGAAGTTTGAATTTGGCCCTAATCGCTTCGGCGTTTTCGCGCGCTGCGTCGGCGCCGGTTTGGAAGTAGTCGTTATCAACGGCGTCGTAGCCCATTCGGACCTTGTCTGGGCTCATGCCGAGTCGAACGACGTAATCGGCGTGTGCCGAACCGCCGACAAGGGCGGATTGATATTGGCGGACGAGCATCTTTTTTACGGATTCTTTCCACCAATGGCGCGGAAAATCGTGCCATGAACTTTCGCTCATTAGAACGGCTCCGGCGTGTGATTGGCGGCACCACATCAAACCACTTCGCGCTTCGATGTATTGCCAGCCGGGAATGGCCACGACGTCGGGTGTGCACGTGTCTAGCTCGCGGATGATAGCCCCTCGGATTTCCCGCCGGGAATGGGCCGTTGAGTTTTCCTCAGGAAAAACGGTCAAGCGCTTGAAGTGGCTGCCACCTTCGTAAACGTCCCACTCATAGGTGGGATCCATGGTTGCCGTTTCGATGCCGATGAGTTCGCACCCGTTGGCCTTGAAGACTTTTCCGGCCGCATCCAGTCGCGCCACGTGGTAGGGACCAAAGCGCGGAAATAGAATGGCGCAGCGCAATGGGACTGTGTTGGGCCCGGTTGATGCGTTGTCTTCGGTCATGTGTGCTCGCCCATGGGTGTTACTGCGTTGTACACGCCGCGATTCTACTGTTGAGGTCTGCGCGCAGCGCCTTGAAGGCGGCCAGTTGCGCGCGCGAAAACGGTGTGCGCTGGCCTAAGCGTTTCAAAAATATGGCCCAACCCTTCAGTAATCCAACGCAGCGCGCACCGCGGTGTGAGCGCATCTTGGTAATCACGGAAAGCGATTTCAATGTGGCATAAACAGGGGCTACAGGCAGAGGGAAATTCAAAGCATAGAGTAAAAAAATGTTTCGTGCCGAAAGAAAAGCATATTCGGCGTCGTCGCGCGCTGCGCCGCTGTGGCGGTGGATAAAGCGAACACCAGGCTGATAGCGGATGTGATAGCCGGCCCGTATGATGCGCATGGCGAGGTCGTCCTCTTCGTGGCGGTAACAGAAGAAATCACGGTATCCGCCCACGCCAAGGACGCGTTCACGGTGCATCAATACACCAAACCCGATGAACGTCGGGATGAATCCCGCGGCGAGGTCAGCTGGTAAGCCGTCGCGATACCCGTCGTATTCGCGAATGGTTTCGAATCGCCAAACGGCAATGTCGCTGTCGAGCGGTTGTTGCATGAAGCTCAGCATCGCGTCGCCGTTGTCGATGTGGGCATCGTCGTCCAGAAAAAGGCAATAGGTTGTCGTCGCGTTGCGTAGGCCGACGTTGCGTGCTTGTGCCTGGCCGGTGCGTTTCTCTTGCCGGATGACGCGATGGTTGGGTAAACGAGACACGGCGGCTTTGAGAGCATCCGGATCGTCGGATTGATCGTCGACAACAATCATGGGCGTTTCCTGAAGCCCGGCTTCAATCAGTTTTTCAACGGTGACGCGAACGTCTTCGGCGCGATTACGTGTTGGAATGATCACGGTGCAATCAGACAGTGCGCTCATTGGGCTCCTCCTTCGGTTCAGAGGGCCGGCTCTGAGCGGCGCTGCGCGCCGGGTGTGTGGGCGCGCGGCGCGCGCGTCGGTGTGTGCCGGGGCGAACGGCACGCCCTGCGTTCTGACGCGGAAGTGCGAGAATACGCAGATTGGATTCGGCGACGGCAAGTAGCATCCATAAAACCCAAAAGGTCTTGTAAAACTGAAAGGACAGCGTCATCCAAAAGATAAACATGACGAAGTAGGCAAAATAGAATCCATAGTAGAGCTGGTGTCGACGGTGTGAAATCAGTTTGAGGATCGGGTGGAAGAAGAAATAGGCAATCAGAAGCATGCCGGGAATGCCTGAATACCGTCCGTAATCCAAAAAGACGTTATGCGCGACATAATTGCCGCTGGCGCGGTACTGAGGGGGAATGTTTTCTTTCTCGCCTGAGTTTTTTACGCCGAGTAGTGGATACTGTTGAATCGTGCGCAGCGAATACGTCCAAACATCCGTACGCGATGCTACGATGGATTGATCTTTTAATTCTTCTTGATAGTAGGCCCATAAGCCTTCGATACGAGAGCGCGCTTCAAAGGTGTTGGTCGAAATAACTAGGCCCAGACCAAAAAGTGGAACAAGAACGAGACGCATCAGTTTTGACTTTGTTTTAACGTCGATTTTCGATGAAAGGACGTTGTTGTACATGGTGGCCAAGACGAGACCGCTCATGATAATGAATCCCCC
>JAPKCZ010000117.1 GCA_028822745.1 Kiritimatiellia bacterium
CCACGAGATTTATGTGTGGCTTGTGAAAGTACGAATCAATTCCTTCCCATTATTATTGGTAGGCACTAGCTCTGTCCCTCCGCAAGGAAGCTCATCAGGCACGCCCCGTCGCTGCAACTCGGCCCTGATTTCGAGAGAGGTCAAAAAGATCCAGGGCTTGGCGACGTTCTGGAAATCGACGGGCGTTTCGCTGAAATGGCGCATTTCCTGGATGATCGTATCCCCTGGCGTCATACGCGTCAGCTCGCCGACAGGATTGTCGTTAGCGTCGTATTCAAGCGTCCAGACATCGAAAAGCCACCATGCACCATCCAGCCATTCGGCCCGGTCGGCGACATAGTCGCGTGCCCGCGTGCCGTCCTCGCGTTCTTGTGTGACTTTGACGCCTTGTAAAACCCGCGATGTTTCTGTGTTGAAGAGATCAACACGCCAGATTCGCCGTGTCCTGACGTCGTAGTGCGTGAGGACGCTGGCTGGAACACTTTCGGCGGCCTTGTATCCGGATTCCTGAAAGGTTTTGGTCCACTCAAAGGCTGGCGTCGCCAAAGTCTCTTTGATCAAGCTTGCGCCGACGCTAAAGAGAAAACCCGTGATCAGCAACGGGGTCATGATCCGGTATTGGCTGATGCCGCTGGCGCGCATTGCGGTTAGCTCGTTGTTGCGCGTGAAATTCCAGAGTGTATAGAGCGATGCCAGAAGCAGTGATGCGGGTGCAAGATATTCCAAGGTCGGTAAAAGCATGCATGCGTAATAAAGCGCAATGGTGAGGGGCGGTGTTTCTGAGGCCAGAAATTTGTTCAAGTGGTCGAACAGGTCCCAGATCACGAACAGCAGGGAGAAGCCCAGCATGCAATAGCCTAAGGGCATCAGAAAACTGCGTAAAATGTAGCGAGCGATGATTTTCATGAAATATGGTGCTTCAACGGTACGTGTCCTGTCCGAGTTCGGGCATGAAACCGTATGCTAAACAAGGTTCTTGTCAAGGGCAACTGCGGGATTGTGTGCGCCCTGGGTATTATGGGTGTGGCGTCGTGTCGTGCGGCGGTTCAGCGTCGTCGCTTTCTGGCGCAGGATTAGAGAGGTCCTTGAGGCCGGGGTGAGGGGGCTTGTTCTCCCATACACTTCCCTTTTTGAAGAAATCCACCATTTTACTGACGATGAAGTAACCAATGATGGCCGTAACGATCGCGACAGCCGCGAGTATCATGTCCTCTTTGTTCATGCCGTTCCTGTTGGTTTTGAGGTGAGCGCGACGCCTGGGCAGTCTGAACAATCGCCCGACGGGCGTGTGTATTGGCTCAAACAGCGTGGGCAATAGGCCAGATCTTCCGCAGCACCCTCTGGGGCCACCTTCCAGCGGTCCGGGTCGAGCTTGTGTGCGGTCATGACGGCCAGAATGTATGTGACATGGTTGCGGTTGTGGGTCTCGACGGTGTCGCGCGCATCTTCAGGAATCTCATTCATGGCTGTCGGGTGATGCAGGTCCCGCAAAAGTTGATCGCCAAGAGATTGCGCCAAATCCCTCGATTCGGTGGCCAGTGCAATCGCGATGGGGTGGAATGCGTGGCATGCATGACGCATGACGTTGTCGGCCGCGCGTGCTGCCATGGGCCAGCTCAGCAGGATCACGGCGGTATGTGAGCGACGGTGGCTTTTGTCCTCGGGGTGCAGGCGACGGTGGGCGATACCATAGACGATGGCGTTGATCACGACGCAGCTCAGAATTAAGAGCCCAAGTGGGATGATGGTAAACGCTATGCCAAATCGACTCGCTGCCAATGGGGCCACGACGAACATGGCCACGCATTGTAGCACACCGAAAATTTGTGGCGTCAACGCCGCCCGTCGGACTTCAGTCAGACGTGTTCGCGCTGCGTCGACGTCGATGTGCGCCTTCCAGGCTGACGCAATGACGTCGGCCCGTTCTTGCGGCGCGGCCGACTGTATGGCGCTAAGCAGTGTTGCTACTGCATCCGCATGAGCAGGCGTTGTGCAGGTGTGCCACGTGGAGTCGCCAATTTTGATGGTGTCGCCAGCCGAACGGATGGGCGCCGTGTCGTCGCCGAGATTTACGGTTGTGCCCTTTTGGGCGCGGCGGCCTTGTGTGTTCCACGAGAGCGAGCTGTTGGCGCTGATGCTCGACGCGCTAAAGGCGATGTCCCAGGGTTGTGCCTGAAGCATTGTCAGTCGTGGCAAGGGCAATAGGGGCAGCATGGCGGGTGCGCCTTGCTGACGACCGAGCATCGTGCCGCAGGATTTGAAACGCCAGCGGCCTGTGCGCATGCCTGTCAGTAATAGCGCCTGACGCGGGAGCCACCAGATACAGTCGCTGACATAAAGCAGCGCAAGGATCGCAAGCAGGCTCTGGCCTTCACTCATCGTTGCATCCCGAGCGGGCTAATCTTTTGAGCGGCGCCCAAACAGGCGTTTGAAAAAAGCACCGATCGCGATAAACCCGATAATGATAGGTTTCATGAACTTCTGGAGTAAGCCGGTTTTGGCCGCCATCGCCAGACCGCCGCCCAACACCAATCCTGCTAAGCCGTACTTCGCAATTTTGTCGCCCTTACGAAAATCCGTGTAACGTCGCCCGTCTTTGAATGAGAAACCGTTTAAACTGCTCTGGTATTCTTCCAGCGCCGAATCGAATACGTCAGGATCGCAGACCAGCGTGACTTTCATCACGCCTTCGCGACCGAGGAGACGCGTGTTGTGATTGACGCCAAAGGTGCCGTCGGGCTCGGAGCGGAACTTAAATGCCCACTCGAGGTTTTGTGTCGCGTCATTGTAATAGGGAGGGTGCACCCAGCCGACCATGTGCAGTGTCGAATATCCGTTTCGGGCACGTTCTTTGTTGGAAGGTGCTTCGCCTTCCTTCATCGAGTCCATCAGGGCATCGCCGTCGAGTTGGTCCTTTTCGTCATCTTTGACGTGGCCGGAACTGTCGTATTCAAACACAGCAAACCAGCGAAAATTGCCATCGTCTTCATTAAGAACAGGGGCGAAAAATCCGACTTCATTGCCGGCGGTCAGATTGCCCATCGCGCGCATCAGTTGAATCGTGCCGTCCGCATCGGTGAACATGTAGCCGTCAGGTACCGTGATTTCGGCCTCTTTACCCATTTCGCCTTTACCTGATGTGACCCAGGTCATCGCGTCGAAAAGGCTCGGCTGTTCCGTTTCCGGTGCTGCTGCTTCTGGTGCGACTGCTTCTGGCGTAGCCTCTAGGTTTTCGCTGCGCTCCAGAAGTTCCTCGACCGTGTTTAGTTCATCTTGTGCCGATGCCAGTGGCAAAGAGATTAGAAGGATTGCGCTCAATGCTGTTGCAACTCGCTTGATCATACCCATGTTCGCTTTCTTGAATTAATGAATGAAAGGCCACCCCGCCGGAAACCGTCACCCAACCACAGACGCTCCGATGCGTCGAGCAAATTGGCGGGGGCAGTGGTTGCCACTGTTGCGTTGTATGAGGTTTTCGACGTAGTGTTTCCCGGTGAAATCCTGGTAATATTGGTGTTGATTTTTACATGTGTCAGTATGGGGTTTTTCTCATGCAAAAAGGACTTAAGCTAGAGCCGTTCGGTCAAGGCTCGACATTCAAAACCAGAGGACCCCAAGGGATAAACCACATGTTGAGACATGTGGCATTTCGTTCTTAATTTTCTACCAGGAGGCAGAATTACACTTTGCATTTCGGGTGTGATGGATTAGGCTTTGGGCAACCTATTCCTTGAGGGGGGATCCTATGCTTGCTACTGTTTTTTCTGGCGCTGTTTATGGCGTGGACGCGTATCGGGTGGAAATTGAGGTCAATGCGGGGCGCGGGGATCCGCAGATCATTGTTGTGGGGCTTCCCGATGCCGCCGTACGCGAGAGCCGCGACCGTGTGCATACCGCCATTCTAAACGCCGGCTTTAAACCCCACATTGGCAAACAGGTCATTAATTTAGCCCCGGCCGATATCAAAAAAGAAGGGCCGGTTTTCGACCTGCCGATCGCAGTGGGCATGCTGGCGGCCTCGGGTGAAATCGAAACCGATAAACTGGATCGCTATGCCATGATCGGCGAGCTCGCGCTAAGCGGCGAGGTCCGCAGCGTGAAGGGCGTATTGCCTATCGCGCTTCGCTGTCGCGATGCAGGCCTGACAGGCCTGCTGGTACCCACCGAGAATGCCGAAGAAGCCGCTGTCGTCAAAGGCCTCGATGTGCACCCCGTCGCCTCACTGCGCGAGGCGACGAATTTCCTGGAAGCCGCCTCAGGCGCGACGCCGTTTCACGTCGACACGGATACGCTCTTCAATAGTAACGACCACCACGCAACCGATTACGCGGAAGTGAAGGGCCAGGAACAAGCCAAGCGCGCGATCGAAGTCGCTGTGGCAGGCGGGCACAATTGCCTGATGATCGGATCGCCAGGCACGGGCAAATCGATGCTAGCCAAACGACTGCCGTCGATTCTTCCGGCAATGACGCTCGAGGAAGCACTGCAAGCCACGAACATTCACAGTATCTCGGGAACACTGGGCGCGCATCGCGCGTTGATTACACAGCGCCCGTTTCGTTCGCCGCATCACACCATCTCAGACGCAGGATTGCTCGGCGGCGGTACACACCCGGCGCCCGGCGAAGTAAGCCTTGCGCATCACGGCGTGCTCTTCCTGGATGAACTACCCGAGTTTCGCCGCAATGTGCTTGAGGTCCTTCGGCAACCTCTGGAAGACGGTCATGTCACGATCTCACGTGCATCGGGCAGCGTGACTTTCCCTTGTCGATTCATGCTGGTGGCCGCTATGAACCCCTGCCCTTGCGGATTTTATGGCGACCCCAAACGCGACTGCCGTTGTACGGATGCGCACATTCACAAGTACCGCAACAAAATTAGCGGCCCCCTTCTGGATCGTATCGACATTCATGTCGAAGTGCCGCCGATCTCACACGACGATTTAATGTCGCTCGAGGAAGGCGAGCCCTCGGCAGCCATTCGCGAACGCGCCATCGACGCGCGCCACATTCAGCAAGAGCGTTTTGCACAGGCCGAGCAGACCCACTGTAACGCCAACATGAGTCAGAAAGAGATCCGAGAACACTGCCGCATGAACAACGACACGCAACAGTTGTTGCGCTCAGCCATCAACGAATTGAACTTCAGTGCCCGCGCCTACGACCGTATTCTGAAAGTGGCACGCACGATCGCTGATCTCGCCCAGAGCGAATCGATCGAAATCGACCATGTCGGCGAAGCCATACAGTACCGCACGCTTGACCGCCAACTATGGTCGTGACAGATGCACACGGCATTGGAGTGGATAAACAGGAACTCGTCGAGGCGTACGATGTCCTGCGAATTCGCCCAATGCAATATGGGGCCTAGACAGACCATTATCGCGAATTTCCTTCAGGCCATGGCCGCCCTGTGCAAGGGACGGACCAGCTGGGAAAAGATTTTCGCAACTATTTCCGGACATGACCCTCGCTCACTTCTACATGGTTATAGAGGGGGATGTATTTTTCTTTGCACCGAGAGGCGTTATGCGGGACAAGTATGACGACATGGCCGCTGGTGCCATGGCGGGTCAGAGCATGCAAAAGTACTATCTCATGAAGAAAACGAACGAGGGCCAGACCATCAGCGCGCGGCCTAATTAAAAGCGAGCACTTGTCATTTCAGGGAAAAGGGTCAACAATCCTTTCTCTGCCATCATCTGTGCATTGTGGCTTTGGGGGTCGTCGCTTGCTTAAGTTAGGCGGATTGTTCCGTGGCCGTTTCTAGAAAGCCTATTGCTCGTCCTGAATCATCGATCACTGAAGAGAAGCGTACGACTCGCCTCAAAACCATCGTTTTCGGGAGCATTCTTTTACTCAGCGTCTGGGGGCTTTTCGATGGGGTTGCCCGTGTGGCGGTCTGGTCTGATTCGCCCTTGTTCAAGCCCATTCGCCGAGCGCCGTACTTCGCGCCGTACGATTCTGAGAACTACCAGAAGCTGAATGCATACTTCGCAAGCGGGGCTGAGGACGCAACGATCCCTGATCCAGAGCTCGTCCTGCATAAACCGACGTCCCAACCTGTCCGTGAGCTTGTTGCTGGTGCCCCTCCCAGAATTTTCAGCTACAGTCTCGCGTTCGCGGTTAACGCTGTCCGGTTGGTGGTCAACAATGTATTCAGACAAGAACAAAGTGTTCTGGATCACGGGGAAAACCGGTTGACGAGGCTGAGGGAGCTCAACCAGCTGATATTGGACCAATGCATTGCTCTGTTAGATAGAAGATTCGACGGACTATGAGTTCCTCGTCTTTCACACCCACTGGCCCGGAGAGAGTCCAATTGACGGAGTGGATTGGCGCGATGAATTTCCCGAAAGATACTTCGCATCGAACGACATCGCGCCGATAGGGTCTAAGTCACTTGTTTTGGGTGACGCACAGTCGACCGGTGCGACCTTGGACCACTACTTCCTGGAGGATGGCCATCCTTCTTCACCGTACGTCAAAGTGATCTGCGAACAGATCATGTCTCGCTTG
>JAPKCZ010000118.1 GCA_028822745.1 Kiritimatiellia bacterium
CAGCCCAACGTCATTCTGGTCAGTATGGACCTGCCGCACGATGGCGGACTGTCGTTCTGCCGCCGCATCCGCCGCATGGACGACTCCAACGCAGTAACCCTGATGGCCCTTATTTCACCGTCTGACAATCGAATGGCCGCAGCATGTTTGCGTGAAGGGGCGGACGACTTCCTCAGCAAGCCGGTTGACGCCGAACTGCTATTTCTCAAGTTGCGCGCACGCCTGGGTGACACCGACAAAACCACCGAGACGAGTCGTCATGCCGGCGTCAGCGGACAGCTTAGCGAAATGAGTTTCAACGACATGATCCAGATTTTCTCAGCAGGACGACGCAGCATCGAAATCGCGCTACAGTACGAAAAGAAGCAGGGCCACGTCTGGATGAAGGACGGGCAGATCGTACACGCCGCTTCGGGCGACCTGACAGGCGAAGCCGCCTTCTATGAGCTCATGCGATGGGGCAACGGGGAATTCAACACGATTCAGGTGTCCACTTTTCCGGACGCAAGCATTGAAACATCCACGATGTCGCTGCTCATGGAAGGCTCTCGCCTAGCGGACGAAGGGTCGGATTAATTCAGGGCGTCACAGGGCTTCGGCAGGCTCACCCATGCGCTGACTGGCAGCCTCGAAAAGAGCCAGTGTTTCGTCCGCATTGAGCGCTTCGTCCTTGGGGCGGTCCGGATGCAACTCCGTGTAAGTGGCGACCAATACCTGCGCGCGCGCCACCAATTTCTCAGGTTCCGGATGGCCATGCCCGGGCATGAAGTTAAATGTGCGCAACAGCGAAGACTTACCCTTGAATTTACGCACATCATCAAGAAGCGAGTTCCCCCAGTCAATGACACGCCGCCCGCTCTGAATAATATTGCGAAACTGTTTGCGATAGGTTTCAACCACATCGGTCTGCCGTGCGAGCAGCAGGACCACGCCTTCATAATACAGGGCAATGCCGAACAGAATATCCTCCTGTCGCGCCAACTCCGTTTCAAACTCCTGCACGAGTGCCTCTGGTGATTTACCCGAAACGCGTTTGAACATTGAATACGATGGCATGCCGTGTGGGCTCATCGCTTCTCCTGTAAGTGGTCGTGATTCGTAATGCGGTAACCGCGACAACTAAAAGCAAAGCGCGTGCCAGCTCTGTTGGCTTTGGCGCTGTTTATCGAAAAAGTCACTATGCAGGGCACATTCATGCAGAAATTCCCACTTATTGAAAAAGCGTCACCACGCGGGTTGTGAATCGAATTTGAAAACCTGACTGCTCGGCAATCTCCTTGAGCAACGAATAAGCCGAGCCATTGACTTCACGCAGCGAAACACGCGCCTGTTCACCCCCCTCCAAACGTGCAGAATCCGCAAACGGGTCCATGCGGTCCGGGTCGATAACACGGAACGCTTTGGGACGCTTGACCACAACGCGAACGGCGAGATCAGGTCGCAACTCGGCCACTTGTGCTTCGACATATCGGGCGCAATCCTCTGCCGCAGCATGCCGGAACTCGGTCATGGGGAAGCGCACGTTTTTAAGCACATCCTCAAGGCGACCGCTGGGTTTTTGGGACGTCGCACCGGTCTTTTCCACGACCGTGAAGGTTGATTTTCCAATCACGATCTCGTCGCCGTCCTGAAAGGCAAACGGCCCATATTCGCGGCCGGTTGCTTCGGATTTTAAATACAGATCACCATACGCGCAGGCAGACACCATCGCCAGAAATGCAGAAATGTAATTGAGATGCTTCATGATACCAACCGAATCATTTTCTATAGCGATCCTTGAGCCGTGATTACAGCACAGAAACCAAAACGACACAACGCCTCACCGCCAGCGCCGCCCAAAAACCAAAAATGGTGGGCAAAACGCGAATTGACGAATTTTCGTCATGTTCACTGCACGCACATGCGTTCAACGACGAAGCGCGACCGCAAACGCCGACCAAACCACGGAAAAGCTTGCGAAAACAACCATTTTCACGTGTAATGCGCCCAGTTAAATACACGTTTTCAACACATCTCGCATTGTTTAAGGAGCCAACCGGATGAAACACACATCTGCAACCACACTCACCGCCATTGCCTTGAGTGTGTTCACCTCAACCCTGTTTTCCAGCGCCATGGCGGCCGAATCCAACGCGCCCGCTACCCCGCCCAAAGCAACCGCCGTCGAGGCCCCCGAGCGCGACAGGCTGGAAAAAGCAGCCCACCCCATCGTCATTATTGACACCTCACTCGGCGCCATCACCGTCGAGCTGTGGGAGGACAAAGCACCGCTGACGGTAGCGAATTTTTTAAGTTATGCAGACAAGGGCTTTTATAATGACTTGATTTTTCATCGCGTCATCAGAGGCTTCATGATTCAAGGCGGCGGATTCACGAAGAACATGCAAAAGAAAAAAACCGACGCGCCAATTAAAAACGAAGCCCGCGCGGATGCCCCCAATAGTCGAGGCACGCTTGCCATGGCACGCACGTCCGATGTGAACAGCGCCACCGCGCAGTTTTTTATCAACTTGGTCAACAACGCCTCCCTTGATCACAAGAACAATACCCCGGCGGGTTATGGATATGCGGTTTTTGGCAAAGTCACATCGGGCATGGATGTGGTCGACAAGATGGCGGCCGTACAAACAGGTCGATTCGGCCCTTTCAACGACGTTCCACGTGAAGCCGTCGTGATCAAGTCGATCAAAAAATCCGAGTAGCCACGCCGAAAACATTATGGCCATCGACATCCTGTATACGGAGATCGGACGCGGCCACCCGTTTTATCTGGATGGCGTGCGCGCGTGCCTGCCAGAAACCGTCTCATGTCGAATCGACACCGTTCAGGCCTGCTCGCGCGGGCTTAGCCAGCTAGGCTGGCATCTGGCTCGACATGCATACACCCTCGGCTCTTCAACATCAGGCGGCGCCTTGTATTCGCGCTTACGCGCCGGACAGCATCGCGCCCAGAAAGGCCCGCTGGCCAAGCTCTTATGCAGGGACGTCATTCGCCGCTACGAGACCCGTGACACGCCGCTGCTAGTCGCCCACCCCATCTTGGTCAACGCGTTGAAAAACCGGCCCCAGCTGTATTACCAACACGGCGAAGTGGTCGCACCCCCGGAAAGCCTGATCGCGGGTGCCTACACAGCCTTTGTGCCCACCTCCGACGTCGCCGATCAGTTTATCAGCGCCGGCATGCCGGCCACACAGATTTGCGTGACGGGACTCTGCATTGAGAACAGCCTTCGACAGAACGCATCGCGCTGCTTCGACGCGCGCCAGGCACGCCTGAAAGCCAATGCCCCCCTCACCTGCGCGCTATACGCTTCAGGCGCAGAACCGCGGCCACACGTCGCTTCACTGACACGTTTCGCTCGGGCAGCGATGCAGGCCGGCCACCGACTGGCGGTTTTCTGCAAACACCACGGGGCGCTGCATCAGGCAATGCGTACGTTTGAAAATGAATTCGAAGGACAGTACAGCGTGGCAACCCATTCGGATCGCGCAAGCCTCAACACAAACACGTCGTCTCGTTTTCCCGACTTCGACGTCCTGATCGCGCCATCTCACGAACGCAGCAATTGGGCGCTGGGCCTAGGGCTACCCATGTGCATCCTCGGGCCATGCATTGGAACTTTCGCGCCGCGCAATCGCGACCTGCTGCACCAGGCAGGGGTCGCATGCGACATGCCGGAGGGAACGACCGCCGACGTGGGCAGATGGTTCAGCGACGTGCATGAATCGGGCGCACTCGCCACCATGTCGTCGAAGGGCTGGGGAGAATACGCGATCGACGGGTTTAACACCATCGCATCACGCCTCATGGCCGATACCGCGACCTCCACCTAGAGTGCTCATCAAGCCGTTGACGCGCATGGGTTGTTCGCCTCCATGTTTGTGCGAGTGCGTCGGTATGGGAGTCTACATTCCATCGCGCCCGCACGAGCATCCCATAAGCCCAAGACAAGATTAACCACGGAGCTCACAGAGGACGCAGAGGAGAGGTCACTAGAATCAACGTTTGCACATATCCCTATAGCCTGAACATCCAACGGCCCAACAGCCGGAGCGAATCGGAGACAGGCGAAGCCAACGAATGTCCAATTTCCAAGGTAAAAAGAGAGCGTAGCTCGACAAAGCAGCTCGACTGCAATTGCGGAAATATCCCACGCCCACATTCACACACGCAGACCTCCCCATTCCCGGGGTTTTACCGGCTTTTTTCAGTCTGCTTCGCGCTAGATCCCGAGATTGGCCAGCGACGTGCACACACTGTTGACGATTTGAACGAGACGTGGGTGCGAGACCTCAAAGCCGTCAACCGACGCAGAAAGGCCCTCTAGCGAAAGTGTCTTTAATCGATCAGACCCGTCCTCACGCGTGACTTCGTGCGTGGACAACTCCGCGAATCGCGTAATGCTTTCGGCATCGCCAGCTTTGGTTTCAGACAGAGCCACAACTTCGTCCTTCAACGTTTCGAGCAGGGCCCCAAGTTCATTTTTTTTGTCGTCGCTGAGTACGGAAATTTGCCGCACGCGACTATCCAACTTTGCAAGTGTATCCTCAATCATGCCGTTCTCCTTAACAGGATGATACGACGTCACGATAGCCCGGTCAACAACCAGCGCTTCGTGTTCGAGCGTTTATCTCCTGAACCGACAACGACAGCACGCCACGGCGCTCTACGAACCAACCGTGAAACAAGGCGACACAACAGATTGAAAATGCTACACATTCTGGCCTCGGGCGATGTGCATCGCGCACGCAAAACGACCACACAAGGAACTGAACAATGGCGACGTTAAAAACAGGCGACAACGCCCCCTCGTTTACGCTGCAGGACGCGTCCGGCAGCACCGTTAAATTAAGTGACTTTTCCGGCCACAAGTGCTTGCTGTATTTCTACCCCAAAGCGGATACGCCGGGCTGCACGAAACAGTCCTGCGCTATTCGCGATGCAGAGCAACCGCTACGAGAGGCCAACATTCAGGGCATTGGCATCAGCCCAGACACCCCCGCTAAACTGGCCAAATTTGACAAAAAGCATCACCTGGGGTTTGCCCTGCTGTCCGATACCGACCACACCGTTGCGGAGACCTATGGTGCTTGGGGCGAAAAATCCATGTGCGGAAAAACCTACATGGGCATCATTCGCTCGTCCTTTCTGATCGACGAGAATGGTCTGATCAGCGAGGCATGGTATAAAGTAAAGCCTCTGGACACGGTCACAAACGTACTCGACCAATAGCCACGCTCGTCAGGAGAACATCGGAAAATGATGGCCACGGAAAAACAAACTCACCTCGCTCAGTTCTGGCGTAAATACCTGCGTCTGACACGCGGCCGTATTGACACGCTGCGCGCACTTGAAATTATCGTGTCCGAGGAAACGGATGAGGCGCTTAAAGCGACATTAGGCAAGGTGCAGACATCCCTGAATTCCGGGACCACCTTCAGCGATGCATTCCGACAGCAGCCAGAGATGTTCTCGCTTTGCGTGGTCGAGTTGCTGGCAGCGGCAGAAAACAGCGGCGCATGGGACAACATTCTGCAGGAAATTGCTGACGGGCTTGACGAAGGAACCTTCGCGTAATCAGCTCCACTGAGGTTTCTCAGAAAGGCACTACCGATTCGAGCTCCTTAACGCCGACCGTGAACTTCACGGTCACCGAATCGGGACTCCAGCGAATCGCCTTATCAACAAGCTCTGATCGCGACAGATCCAGACCGCGAGGCACAAGCGCTTCTGGAATTTCCGCGCGAAAAACGGCCTGATCCGGAAAGTTTGTTATGGCCGGCTCCACACGGACTTGATAGAAATTTTTCTCTTTGCCGAAAAATTCCATCTCTTTAAGATTGTAAACAATAGCGCGATAGCGCCCATTGGGAGAATCTCGGTAATTGTAGATTCCCTGGGGGTAAGGAAGCAGGCAGACCAGTCTGAACGCCACCCCGAAAGTGATCAAAATAGCGACCAGAATGATTGTTGCTATCTTGCCGTCAATACGCATAGAAGATCGTACCTAATCTGATTAATCGTGAACGTGCCTCGGAAACTACCACGCTCAACGATGGCATTTCAAGTGAGGAACTTACATTTTGTGCTTCCGAAACGTCGCATTTCGGAGGAATCTCTACATAATAGAAATTCGCCGCGGATACTTGAAAAGAGCAATTGCTATACTGAAGCTGATCTGACGTGCTCGCATAACCTGTACAGAGAGGTACACGTGCTCATGAAAACTATACCCAAGCGCCGTTCCCAGGCGTTCTCAACCGTTGAACTGATGATCGTTATCGCGATCATTGGGACGCTCGCTACATTGGCCATTCCGTCATTCGCCCGCGCGAATATGGAATCAAAATTGTCCCGCACGAAGAACGACCTCCGT
This sequence comes from Kiritimatiellia bacterium, assembly GCA_028822745.1. Lineage (GTDB taxonomy): Bacteria > Verrucomicrobiota > Kiritimatiellia > UBA8416 > JAIOPI01 > JAPKCZ01. The sequence continues at coordinate 6,378 of JAPKCZ010000118.1, forward strand.
GTCCTCTTTGATGCCTTCAACCTGTACGCCATCGAATACGGCAACTACCCTGGCGCCGGCGGAGGAGGAAACTATTACACCGAAGCGCTGGCTGCGCCCGCGCCGCTCGCCGAGTTTTTGG
>JAPKCZ010000119.1 GCA_028822745.1 Kiritimatiellia bacterium
CTAGACCGTACCCAGATTAATATGTCAGTCGCGATGGTCGATTCCCTGGACAAAGAGCGACTTGTTCTTGAAGAGAAGCTCTTCACCAAAGAACGGAAGCTCTTTAGTGCTCAACAAGCCATTGGCGGACTAAGCGTGGGCCGCGACGAAACAGGCAAACACCCACTCGTTGAGCGAACGATGGAGCTCAACAAATTGTATCTTCAAGCGCAATCACGTCGCGTCTCCCCTAAGAAAGGGCGCAAGTTCCATTCCTTGCCGAACCCCGCTGGCCGTTCCTTGGGGGTCGTGTGCGGATTGAATAATGTCCAGAAAATAGGTCTCCAGACGCATCGCCACATCGCCATCCTTACCCTGCAGCAGATCTTGAACCCGTCCCTCGGCATGAATGCGGCCGTTGAAGAGGATGGCGATTCGGGAGCATACGTCTTCAACTTCGGCCAAGAGATGTGACGTCAGCAGGATCGTCTTCTGGCGTCGCCCCAGGGCGATGATCAAATCCTTCACTTGGCGACGCCCGACAGGGTCAAGACCCGATGTCGGTTCGTCTAGAATCAACAGTTGCGGATCATTAATAAGTGCTTGGGCTAGGGCCACGCGTCGCATCATGCCTTTTGACATTTCGCCGATCGTCCGATCGGCGACGTGCGCCAACCCGACCATCTCAAGCAACTCATCCGTCCGAATACGCAAGTCTCGGCCTCCCAAGCCATACAGTCGCCCGTGAAAAGTCAGGGTTTCGCGTGCAGACAGGAAGCGGTGCAGATACGTTTCCTCAGGGACATATCCAATTTCAGACTTTACGCGCACCGCCGAGGGAAGCGAACCCAGCACGCGAATATCGCCAGCCGTTGGACGCAGCAACCCCAGCAACATTTTCAAGGTGGTGCTTTTGCCGGAACCATTGGGACCTAATAGGCCAAAAACCTCCCCACGCGCCACCTTGAACGACACGGCATCGACGGCCTTCACTTTGGGACGGCGCCAAAAATCGACAAATGTCTTCGTGACGTCAGTGACAGCGATATCCACAGGACGCGCATCTGTATTTTGGTCCACGCTTGGCATTCGTTATCCTCTACTTCATGTCCACACGGCTGAACGATAGCAGGCCGAGGCTCAGTACGGCGAGTACGTACATGGCGGCGTAGGCACCAACACGGCAAACATACGTCCAGGCGATAACACCATCGCCCGTCAGCACATCCGCTCGCCAGAAATGCTGCCAGTTAGGAATAAGGGCGCGAAGCACAGCGGCGAAACCGCCCGTCTGCCCAACATGCGTCAAGGTATAGTCCAGGACAAGCCCTGCGAAGAGCAGCAGCACGCAGACGACGATTGTCGGCATCGTAAAAAGCCGAGTGGACAGACTGATCGCAATCGCCGCGAAGACACAAAGCGCTAACGTGACGAGCAGGCTTGCCGATAGGATACGCCAATCGAGCTGCAACTGATAGGGAACGATAGACCCGAAACGATCAACGCATCCGGAGACCAAAAGTACGGCAGGCAACAACACGAGCAATAGCGGAAACGCGGCAGACTGAAATGCACACTTACGCCAATAGCTCAACAGGCCGGCAATCAGTATAGCGACAAAAGGGCTGGCCATCAGTAGATCGCCGGTAAGCCAATCGATACGCGGCTCGTAGGACTGTCCGGCGCCGTAGGCCCGATGCTCAGAAACGCGTTCTGCCAAAAGCGTGCTCAGCGTGGCGCACCAGGAAAAACCGGCCGTGACAATCAGAACCCCAACGAATTTCGCGAGAAAATAGCCGTTTCGCGAAACGGGCTTACTCAACAACAGAGATGCTGTTCCATTGCGAATTTCACGCGCCAGCGCAGAGGAGGCGGCATAGCCGACGACGACGATGCCGAAGATCAAGTGGAAAGCGAGCCCGCTGTCGCGCGCGATTTTCCCCTCTTCCGCGAACTGGTGCAACAGAACCATTGGCACCAGTGCGGTCAAGACGATGCAGGTCATGGTCAGCAACAAATAGACAGGCTGCCGGGTGACCTCAATCGCCGTCAGGGCGGATAATGTCAAAAATCGACGCATACAGCCATAGTTGTCGATCCCTGTATTTGATTCAATGTCGAAAAACAAAAACGCCACCCGCCGGGCATGCCCGGGAGTGGCGATTATATCGAGTATTACCCGCGACCTTATGCGTCGACGGTCTCGACGTCGACAGCCTCAGCGGCCTGGACAGCATCCATTTCAGCCATGGCTTGTTTGCGGCTAAGCTTAATGCGACCGCGATCGTCAACACCAATGCACTTAACGGTCATGGCGTCGCCAACCTTGCAGATGTCATCCACGCTGTTGACGCGGAAATCAGCCAATTCGCTAATGTGAACCAAGCCATCACGACCGGGCAGCACTTCGACGAAGGCGCCGAATTCTTTAACACCTGTTACGGTGCCTTCGTAGAATTCGCCTTCTTCGATTTCGGCGGTGATCATTTTGACTTCGTTCACAGCGCTGTCCATCGACTCTTTGTTCGTGGCAAAGATCAAAACGGTGCCATCTTCTTCGATGTCGATCTGTGCGCCAGTCACTTCGGTGATACGGCGAATGTTCTTTCCACCGGGTCCGATAAGCTCGCCAATCTTGTCGGCTGGAATCGAAACCGTTTCGATGCGTGGCGCATGTTCAGACATTTCTTCACGTGGCGCAGCAATGACGCTTTCCATCGATTCAAGAATCTTGATTCGGGCTACTTTAGCGGCCTCGAAAGCACCTTCGACCAATTCCCACGATAGTCCTGGGATCTTAAGGTCGACCTGGAACCCTGTAATACCGTCACGCGTGCCGGACACTTTAAAGTCCATATCGCCGCAATGATCTTCCGAGCCGAGGATATCGGTCAGGAGCACGTCCTTCTGCTCAGTGGTGACGAGACCAATGGAAATGCCTGCTGCAGGACGGGTAATTGGGATGCCTGCATCCATCATTGCCATCGTACCCACGCACACACTGGCCATCGACGACGAACCGTTCGAGCCCATGATGTCCGACACGATTCGAATCGTGTAAGGGTAGTCTTCAGGAATGATTTCGATCAGTGAGCGTTCGGCCAAAGCGCCGTGCCCAATTTCGCGACGGCTGGTTGCGCCCAATCGCCCACACTCGCCCACACTGTAAGGCGGGAAATTGTAGTGCAACATGAACTTCTTGCTGGTCGCACCACCGGTCACGGCGTCCATGCTCTGCTTGTCGGACTTCGTTCCGAGCGTCACGGTACCGAGCGACTGTGTTTCGCCACGGTTAAAGAGCGCCGATCCGTGTGCACGCGCGAGCAAGCTGACTTGCCCGTCGACGGGACGAATTTCATCGTGCTGACGACCGTCAATGCGTAACCCACGGTCAATCAGGTTATTGCGAACGGTCTCAATTTCGAACTCGTCGAAGGTTGAGCGGTAATCTTCGTCGCTCATCTCAGGGAATTCTCCCAGAAGCGCGGCTTTGAGGTCGGACTTTACGGCGTTTACAGCAGCGTGACGCTCTTGCTTTCCAGCGATGACGAGCGTTTCGGCGAATCGGTCGCCCATGAGGCGGCGGGCCGCGTCAAGGAACGTGTTGTCGCGTTCAGGGATGTCCAAGACTTTCTCAGGAAGCCCCATTGCTGCACGGAGTTCGAGCTGCAAGTCGACGAGTTTAATCACAGCGTCGTGACCGACGCGCATGGCGGCAATGATGTCAGCTTCAGACGCTTCGGCCGATCCACCTTCAATCATCATGGGCAGGTCGCGTGTTCCGCAATAAAACAGGTCAATGTCGCTCTGCTCACGTTCTTCGTGGGTCGGGTTAATCACAAACTCGCCATTCACACGACCCACACGCACACCGGCGATCGGACCATTGAAAGGAATTTCCGACAACGTCAACGCGGTGCTTGCAACAAGGATGCTTAAGATATCCGAGTCATTCTTCATGTCCGCCGACAACAACATCACGTTGATCTGTACGTCGTTGTGGTAGCCCTCAGGAAAGAGTGGGCGAATCGGACGGTCGGTAATTCGAGCGGTCAGAATTTCTTTTTCGCTAGGACGTGCTTCACGTTTGAAGAATCCGCCTGGGAATTTTCCGGCTGCGTAGAATTTTTCGCGATACTCAACCTGCAAAGGGAAAAAATCGATGCCTTGGCGTGGTGTGTCCGTGTTCGTCACGGCAGCGAACAACATGGTGTCGCCGATTTGAGCGCAAGCCTGACCGGCGGCTTGTTTGGCCAACAGGCCGGATTCGAGAGAGACCGGCTTTCCGCCGATTTCGGTGGATACTTTTACTGCGTTTTTCATTTCTTTTCTTCCTTACTTATTCGGAGAGCCATTCCTGGCGAGGCAGGGTCGACGAGCACACTCCTACAGTCTGGATCGACGCAGGAGAATGCTATTGACGTCCGTGTCTTATTAGCGACGGATCTTCAGTTCTTTGATGATCGACTTGTATCGCGAATCATCTTTGCGCTTCAAGTAATCAAGCAACCGGCGTCTCTGATTGACCATTTTGATCAACCCGAAACGGGAGCTATGATCCTTCTTGTGGATCTTAAGGTGCTCGGTGAGCATCTCAATGCGTTTCGTTAGCAGGGCAACCTGTACATCGGAGGAACCGGTGTCACCATCATGCCGCTGAAACTGCTTCTGTATTGCCGCCTTATCTATCTGACTCATCTTGTTGACGGATCTCCGTAATCTAGCTTTTGGCTTGTTTTTTTTCGTTTGTCAGCGCGCAATATCGCCCGCCTACAGTCGGATGTAAAGCTTATCTTTAACCTTTTGCTTAATGAGCACGCGTTGGGCCTCCTCGCAATCGGCTGCAATCCGTGTGCGCAGGCGCTCCAGGCTGTCAAATTTCTGCTCTGGACGTATAAATTTTTCAAAATAGAGTTCGATCTCGAGGCCGTATAGATCGCCCTCATAGTCAAACAAGTGCAGTTCCATGACAGGGTCGGCATTCGCATCCGCCACCGTCGGCCGTCGGCCATAGCTGACAACACCGTCATGCAACTTTCCGGCCACCGTCGCACGGGCGGCATAGACCCCTTGCGGCGGCCGAACACCGTCCGCCAGATCGAGATTGGCCGTGGGGTAGCCCAGCGTGCGGCCGAGGCGTTGCCCTTCGACAACACGGCCTCGAACGCTAAACGGTCTTCCAAGCATCGCCTCAGCCTCCTCGAGTTGCCCCTGCGCCACTGCTGCACGGATTCGCGTACTGCTGATCGGCGCATCGCCATGCGAAACGGCCTCAACGCCCTCGACACTAAACCCATGTTGGCGTCCAAGGTCCGCCAGTGTCTGTAGCGTACCGGAGCGCCGGTGACCGAACCGCCACTGTGCACCAACGGCGATGTGCTGCAACGTGGGCATCTGCTCGCATAGTTGCGCCACGAAGTCCTCTGGGGTCTGCTGAGCGATCTTCTTGCTGAACGGCAAGGTGAGACACCCATCTATGCCGGCTAAACGCGCATGGTCGCATTTCTGGGCAATCGTCATCAGCATCTCGGGCGCGACATCCGGTCGCAAAACAACGTTTGGATGCGGGTCGAATGAAACCATCCAAGCCGTTCCTCCCAGGCGTGCGGCCTGCGTCATGGCGGACTGTAAAACCCGAACATGCCCAAGGTGCACGCCATCGAAAAACCCCATAGCAATGCATACAGGGCTTGTCATATTTTTCGGGGATTCAAGTGACGTTTCACAACTCATGTCGCAGCGGCATACCTCCTACGCCTACATTCCGGTCCGTCCACCGTTGATCAACTCAATTTGCGGGCACCCGTGCGGTGCATGGCAAACTGACTCACCGGCAGAATGCGGCTGGAAATTTCCTCACGACGCATCTCCGTGAGGGCACTCATGGTCACCGCGTTCTCGAGCGAAAATTCACCCGAGTGGGTGCGGCGTAAGCGCGATAGATGGGCACCGCATCCAAGCGCTTCACCGATATCATCGGCGCATTTCCGCACATACGTTCCCTTGGTGCAGCGCATGCGAAAGTCGGCGTTGGGTAATTCGGCAGACAACATGGCAAAAGAATAGATATGAACAAGGCGCGGCTTTATTTCGACCACTTGGCCTTTTCGAGCGCGTTTGTACATGGGCATTCCGTCAATTTTCACGGCGGACACCTGCGGCGGCGTTTGCATTTGATCGCCGACCATTTTTTCCATTTCCTCAAGAATGGCGTTTTCTGTCAGGCCTGATGCGTCGCGCTCTGAAGTAATATCACCGGCGGCGTCGTGTGAATCCGTACGCACGCCGAACGTAATGGTGCCCTCATACGCCTTGTCGGATCCAAGAAAGTAATTAGACAGCTTTGTTCCGCGTCCAATCAGAAGCACCAAAACGCCTGTGGCGAGGGGGTCCAGCGTTCCACCGTGTCCAATTTTGCGGATATTCAGAATGCGGCGGGCCCGGTCAACAATATCGTGCGATGTCGGTCCTGCCGGTTTATCGACAATCAGAACACCATCCACGCCATGATCAAGGT
>JAPKCZ010000120.1 GCA_028822745.1 Kiritimatiellia bacterium
TATCCTGCTCAACAAAATTGCTTTCCCGCATCCAGCCGATGATCACGGTGCGGCCGTCGGGACTGTTGCTGAAGGTCTGGGCGGCATAGAAGTTCGGGCCCAGGTCAGATTTCGGGTACGTCTCTTCGATGCTGAAGGAGGAACCGTCGAAGCTGCCGATCGAACAGACAAAAGGGGCATCATACAGGACCCATCGGGTCTCTCCGGTAGGCGTGCCATCGGCATCCAGCACCGGTAGTTCAACAAAGTCCGGACATTCATAAAACTCATCACGCTCGGTGTCAGACGCCATGATCCAGGTCTGCATATCCTCGGAAGTAAAGACGCGCGCAATGCCTTTCTGAACATAGAGGACCATGACCCACTTCTTCGTCGGCGCATGCCAGAACACTTTGGGGTCCCGGTCACTGCCAATCAGGCCCTGATTGGGCACCACGCACTTTCCGTCATTCAGCAGGGTAAAGGTGCGGCCCTTATCCGTGCTGTAGGCAATGGATTGGCCGTAAGGGTTCTTGGCGAATGTAAAGAATGCCACGAGCGTTTTTACGTCACCCTGCTGTTTGCCCAGCGTATTGTGATGGTCGACCAGGGCCGTACCCGAAAATATCGTGCCTTCATCATAGGGCAGAATCGCATGCGGGAGCTGTTCCCACCGGACCATATCCGTGCTGACAGCATGACCCCAGGTCATGTTGCCCCACGCTTTGCCTTGCGGGTTGTGCTGAAAGAAAAGATGGTATTCACCGTCGTAGTAGACCATGCCATTCGGGTCGTTCAGCCAGTTCTTACGCGAGGTAAAATGGAACTGAGGCCGGTGTTTCTGATCATATCCGATATCGAGATAGCTCTCGAAGGTCTGCATGCTGTTATCGATAGTACTCATAATTCCTGATTCCTGATTACATCACGCCCATTTTCTTAAGTTCATCGTCTTTGCCAGTCATTTCCCATCGAATAAGTGAAGCGGGGATCATGCCGCAGGCCAAGTAATCTTTGAAAAACGCGCCGAGTGAGAAATCATCGCGAAGCTGTTCGGCGCGATCGGCGATCAGGCGCTCGACCTGCACCTTACCCACCGTATAACTCGGGCCGTACTCGGGCTGGCGCAGATACGTATTCATGTCCGCCGTGAGCAGATCACCGTCAGGCTTGAGCCATCCTTTTGGCGTGTATTTCACGGCGAAGTCGGTGGCCTGCTGCAGCGTCCACCCCTTGCCGTGCACACGCAGGGCGCCCAGCGCCCGGGCGGCCCGGAATGCCGCGCAGATGTGGACCAGTTCCCGCGCACGTGGCACGCTGTCCTCCAGCCCAGACTGCATCAGCAGCTCCTCGAAGGCCGTGGCGAATCCCTCGCAACGGAAAAGCCACGTCTGATAGAGCGGCGTATGCCTGCGAATGGGGTGTTCGTCGATGCTCTGCTGATAAAGATCGAAGTAGTGAATCTGGTGCGGACGCAGGGGAAGCTGGTTGCGAATGAGCACGTGATGGAAGAATGAGTAGTCTGCCAGGGGCGTTAAGGGGCGATCATCGGTGGGCGGTTTGTGCCGCCGCTCAGCCCAATCCGCCAGCTCAGCCAGCCCCATGTCACGCAGGTGTTTGACATAGACATTACCGGCCTCATCCTCGGACTGATTCTGTTCCGACCGTGATTTGGGAAGACACAAGGGCTCCAGGTCCCGGTTGCGATGTTCCTCGAGGACCATCGAGGCCCATGCGCGGTCCAGCTCCCGCTGCAGGATGTCCTCCTGCTGGTGCCAGTCATACGGAACCCGATGCACGTGCATCATGGACCAGTTGTAGGCTTCAATCCCGATGCCCACGCCGCAATCGTCCATCTCCGCATGCCGCTTCTCCAGCCAGGCCAGGAAATCCTCACCCGCGGCAATGGCCGCTTCGACCTTCTCTACCAGCTCCGGATGATGCTCCCTTAACCTCTCGGCCAGGTTTTGCAGAACGCCGATCTCGTGCTGCTTGCCCGAGATCGCGCAGGTATAGAAATACTTGTGGTCCCCCACGAGATTGGTTTTTGCCTGCGCAAGCAGATGCGGGATGCCGGAAAGTTGCTGCTTGAGCTTCTTGTAGGCGTCATCATCGAGCGGAACCTTCAGCCACGCCGGAATGAGTACGTTGTGCATGTGAGGGACATGCCAGCCGGGAATGTCATTACCGCCGCCGCGAACGAGGTTGTAGTAGCATGGATCCCGCTCCCAGGGACGGAAGAAGCGGTGATAGTACTCGAACCCGTTCATCTCGCAGCGGATCATCTCGAGGTCCACCCGCTGCGCGCGGTTCAATTCACCGAGGTCAATCGCGTCGGCCCGTTTGCGATACTGGGCGAGCTGGGCAAACTGTGCGTCGCGGGCGGGCGGGCTGTAGTCCGGCGCATCATGCGTCTTGACCGGCTCTTCAAAGGCCCGCCAATCCTCAAAGAGCTGCAGCACTTGTTGATAGGCCATGCTTGAATCGTCCACCTTATCCATCCGTTTACACTTTACCCTTGCGAGCCTGCGTTTTCCGTTTCCCGGCAGCCTTGTCCGCTTCCTGCGCATTGCGCCGTGCTTCAGTCGCGTTCTTGCGCATGTCAGTGACGCTCTTGGTCTTCTTACGTGCTGCGCCCTTTGTCTTGCGGGTGCCAAGTGGTTTCTCACTCTTCAGACGCGCCTTGGCCTTCGGGATCTCCTTGCGGTACTGCGGCAGCCACTTAGCCTGCGCGACCAGCATCTCGTCGACCATCTGACTGATTTCGTTGGGGTCGCAGACTGCGCCGGTCAACGGATCCATCATGACAGCCTGCTTGAGCAGGTTCACATCACCATGCACCGCCGCTTCAACAGCCAAGCGCTGCACGTTGACCGATACATTACAGATCGCCGCGCAGCCCAAGGGCAGATCGCCGACCTTGGGTATGGACAAGCCGTTGCCATCCACGTAGCAAGGCACTTCCACAATCGCATCGTCGGGCAGGTTCGTAATGCAACCGTCGTTCGGAACATTGAAATGCCCCCGATAGGTGCGACCGGTCTCGAGCGACTCAATGATGTAGCTGCCATGTTCGTTCCCGCGCTTTTCCTTGGCGTACTCCATGGGATCAGCCTTCATCATGGCGGGGAAATCGGTTTTAAACCAGTTCTGGCCTTCCGTACAGACGCGCAGGTAGCCGCCGGTCTCACCATTGATCCATGTATCCTTGGATATCCATTTGTGGATATCTTTTGGGCGCTTCCTGTACCAGGGCACATACTCGGAGACGTGCCCATTGGACTCGGTGGTGTAATAGCCGAAGCGCTTGAGCAGGTCGATGCGCACCTTTTCGGTTTTACTGAAGACCGGGTGCTCGGAAAAGCCTTTCAACAGCCTGTCCGTCCAGTCACGTCCCTTGTAGAGGGCCTGGATGTACCAAGTCTGATGGTTGATGCCCGCGCAAATGATGTCGACATCCTTCTTGGTGACAGCTCTGAACCCTTTGTCACCTTCCTTCTTGCCCTTATTGATCATGGTTTCGATGACCTGGGAAATCTGCCAGTGCCCGCCGGAGACACCGTGACAGAGGCCGATGGTGTCGACGCCGCCGTAGGTATTGGCCGCCCACGTGTTGATCGCCATCGGGTTGGCGTAATTCAGGAGCAGGGCGCCCGGCTTGGAGACTTCGCGAATGTCTTTGCAGAAATCGAGGATGGCCGCCACGTTGCGCTGACCATACATAATGCCGCCGATGCAGAGCGTATCGCCCACACATTGGTCAACGCCGTACTTGAGCGGAATTTCGATGTCGGTCTTGAAGCCCGCCAGGCCGCCAATGCGTGTCACATTGTAGACATAGTCCGCGCCTTTAAGTGCCTCACGCCGGTTCGTGGTACCGCTGACCGTGGCCCCGAGTTTGTTGTGCTCGATGTCGCGCTGGACCAATTTCAGGACACGGTCCAGGTTCCCCCTGTCAATGTCCATGAAGGCGAAGGTCGTTTTCTGCAATTCCGGCACCGCCAACATGTCCCTCATCAGCATCCGAGTAAACCCAACGCTGCCCGCTCCTATCACCGCAATCTTCAATGCCATGCTATGCCGTTCCTTTTCTACGTATTAGCGGTTATCGCTCAGTCCTGTAAAACTTTGAAAAACACAGTATAGGCCCGCGCCAGCGCCAGACAAGGTACCGATACCGTATAAAAGCACACCCATTCCGACATTCCTGCCAGCACCCCCAGAAGACGCCAAGTCGAAAGACGATCAGGTCAGCGTGAATGATGCACTCGGAGTGAGGGAGAAGAGAAGAAGAGGATTAAACCACAGAGCACACTGAGGGCGCAGAGAAGAAGTAAGATGTTTCACGAGAATCCGTCTGCGTCCTCCGCGACCTCTGTGGTTTAATCTTCTTCTCTTCTCAGTGCCTCTGTAACTCCGTGGTGACGTATTTTCATGGAATACGGCAAAAAGTCGGAATTATACCCACAATATATGGTTTGGTGCCCTTGTAGAAGGAACGCTGTCACTGGTAGTGTGAAATCGTTGTACAAATCGTCGACCCGCGTGATTTCCAATTCTTCAAAATTGGGAACCAGACGCAGGATATATGCTTGAGGGACTAAGAAAGGAAATGTGTGGTATGCGTAGCGATCCGGTGGCTTTAAAAGATGTGCAGGTCCGAGATGGGTTTTGGGGACGCTTGACGACCTTGGCCCGCGACGTAATTATCCCCTACCAGTGGGATGTCATGAATGACCGTGTGAAGGGCGTGCCGCCCAGCGGCGTGGTGCGCAACTTCAAGATCGTGGCCGGTAAGGCCAAGGGCGATTTCACGGGCTACCGCTTCCAGGACAGCGATCTGGGCAAATGGCTCGAAGCTGTCGCTTATAGCCTGATAAGCAACCCCGATGCCAAACTCGAACGCACGGCCGACCGTGTCATCGACCTGGTAGCCGAGGCTCAAGCCAAAGATGGCTACCTCGACACCTACTACCAAATCACCGGCATCGACAAGCGTTGGACCAATGTTCGCGACGACCACGAAATGTACGTGGCGGGCCACATGCTCGAGGGCGCGGTGGCCTATTTTGAAGCAACGGGCAAGCGCAAGTTCCTTGACGTGATGATCCGTAACATCGAGCACATCGCAAAGCGTTTCGGACCTCGTCGCGGACAGCAGCGCGGCTATCCTGGTCATCAGGAGATCGAACTCGCATTGGTAAAGCTCTACCGCCTCGAGGGCGAACAACGCTACCTCGACCTGGCGAGCTTCTTTATCGACGAGCGCGCGACCACGCCCAAGTTCTATGACAGGGAGAAGAAGACACGCAAGGAGACCTCGCACTGGACTGACACGCTGAGCATGGAGTACTTCCAGGCCCACGCGCCCGTCCGCGAGCAAAAGCACGCCGTCGGCCACGCGGTGCGAGCCATGTACATGTATTGCGGCATGGCCGACGTAGCCAAAGAGAACGGTGACAAAGGCCTGGTCAAGGTGTTGAAGACCCTGTGGCGCAACGTCGTTGACCGCCGCATGTACGTGACCGGCGCGATCGGATCAGACGGCCATGGCGAAAGGTTTACCTACGATTACGACCTGCCCAACGAGACCTCGTATGCGGAGACCTGCGCCTCGATCGGGTTGATCTTCTGGGCGCAGCGCATGTTGCGCATTGAGGCGGACGGCGAATACGCCGATGTCATGGAGCGCGCGCTCTACAATGGCGCTCTGACGGGGGTCGCGCTTGACGGAAAGCACTTCTTCTATGCCAACCCGCTGGCCTCGCAACCGGATCCCGACAAGCCAGGGAAGAAGCTGCGCCCCGGCTGGTACGGCTGTGCCTGCTGCCCGCCGAACCTGGCACGGCTCATAACCTCACTCGGGTCGTATATCTATGGACAGTCGAAGCAGACGCTTTTCGTACACCTGTTCGCGGACAGCGACGCCACATTCACGGTGGGCAAAGGAACCGTCGCGTTGGAGCAGAAGACTCAGTATCCCTGGGACGAGACCGTATCGATCAAGGTCAACCCGGACGAGGCGCGCAAGTTCCGTCTGGCCATCCGGATCCCGGCCTGGTGTCGCAAGGCCACACTAAAGGTGAATGGCAAACGCATCGCACTGGACGGGTTGGTCCGCAAGGGTTATGCGGTGATTGATCGCACCTGGGCGCCCAAGGATCAGGTTGAACTTGTCCTGCCCATGCCGGTCGAGCGTACCTACATGCCGACTGCCGTCAAGGCCGACGTGGGACGTGTTGCCCTACAGCGCGGCCCGATCGTCTACTGCCTGGAAGAGGCCGACAACGGCAAGCAGATCAACGCCATCGAACTGCCGCGGTCTGCGACCCTGAAGGTTAAGATGGGCCGCATTGGTGATGTGCCGGCGCCGATGATTCATGCTGACGCCGTACGCCTGAGCAATCCCAGTACAGACGGCATCAGCACGCAGCCACCACAAGCGAAGAAGACCCGCCTCGTGGCTGTGCCCTACCACCTCTGGGCCAACCGCGGCGAAGGCGAAAT
>JAPKCZ010000121.1 GCA_028822745.1 Kiritimatiellia bacterium
GAGACAACGGGCACGGTGATTGTGTCCAACGGCGTGTTGTGGGAGCTGGATCTGAACGCGCATCCTGAGATCAAAGCCAAGATCGCCGCGTATGATGGCAAAAAGGTCGTGGTCAGCGGTGCGTTCGAGCAACGCCGCGGTGTCGAACGGCGAAAGCGTGAAATCGTCACGGTGACGACATTGCGTTTCGCGCAAAACGAAGCCAGCGATAAATAGTCGGGGCTCGCTGTCTCTTCTCCTCCGCGTCTCGGTACCTCCAGCGTAGCGGGTGGTAAAACGTCGCCTATTGGGATGCACGTGCGGCCGTGAATCCTCTTTTCGTCTCATCGTCGTACGTTTCCTGCACTTGACTCATCCTGCGAGATTCATTTAGCCTCCCGAGGCTATTGCTTGGTTGCCAGGCACTGCACAATCGTAGGTTATAAATATTAACAGCGCTGCACCGACAAGGGGCGGGGCCGCACACGGGAACAATACGATGAAAAATCTCAATATCGGCCTGATTGGTTACGGTTTGATGGGCAAAGCCCATTCTAACGCTTTTACGAAGGTAAACTACTTCTTTGATCTCGAATACAAACCCGTATTGAAGACCGTTTGCGGACGCGACGAAGCGCGCGTCAAGGCCTTCGCCGAAAATTGGGGCTATGAAAGCTACGAAACCGATTGGCGCAAGGTCGTCGAGCGCGACGATATCGACGCCATCGATATTGCAGCACCGAATAACATGCACAAAGAGATCGCTATTGCGGCTGCAAAAGCGGGCAAAATGGTGCTCTGCGAAAAGCCCTTGGCAATGAATGTCGCCGCAAGCCGCGAAATGGCCGACGCCGTCGCTGCCGCCGGTGTCCCTTCACTGGTGTGGTATAACTACCGCTTCGTGCCGGCCGTCACAATGGCCAAGAACCTGATCGACGAAGGTCGTTTGGGTCAGATTTTCCATTATCGCGGCAATTTTTTGCAGGACTGGACAATCAGTGAAGATCTGCCGCAGGGCGGAGAGGCACTGTGGCGCCTCGACATCGAATCGGCCGGGAGTGGGGTCACGGGTGACTTGCTCGCGCATTGCATTGATACGGCAATGTGGTTGAACGGACCGATCGAATCCGTCACCGCGATGACCGAGACGTTCATTAAGGAACGCGTCCATCAGAGCACGGGGAAGAAACAGAAGGTCAGCATCGATGATGCCAGCGCCTTCCTGGCACGCTTCGCCAACGGCTCGCTCGCCATCTTTGAAGCGACGCGCTATGCGCGAGGGCACAAAGCGCTCAAAACGTTCGAAATCAATGGCCGTGACGCATCGATTGCCTGGGATCTGCACGACCTGCATCGTCTGTCGTACTTCGACAACGGTGATGACTCGGCGCTCAAGGGGTGGCGCTCCATCCATGTGACTGACAACAGTGGCGATCATCCTTATATGGACAAGTGGTGGATTCCGGGGACGAGCATCGGTTACGAGCACACTTTCGTGCATTGTATTATGGAATTCCTGAAGAGTTTAGAAGACGGCGCGCCAGCCTTTGCGCCTAATTTCGAAGATGCTGTAAAAACGGATGCTGTCTGCGAGGCCGTGTTGCAATCCGCCAAGGATAAAACTTGGAAAACGATCGATTACAAAGGCGCTTAACAGCGTAACCAGAAAGCTGAACGTACGATGACCGCACATAACGAAACGATAGTTAAAGACGCGTTCGATCAGGGCGACGGCGTGTTGCGATTGGCTCCCAATTGGGTGCCGCGCTCGTTCTGTATTCCCGGTCGTCGTATTAAGCTCCATCCTGACGATTACTACGCTTTGGGCGGCGAACGCGGCGGCATCGATGAGCGCTGGTTTGCCTCGACAACGCCTGCCGAAAACGGGCCGTTGACCGGAAAAGAAGAGGGCCTGAGTCAGATTGTCTTTGGCGATCAGCAGGTCACCTTGCGCGAAGCTGTGGATGTCCTCAAGGGGGACGTGTTGGGCCGTCGCCTGTGGGATGAACATCAGAGCTGGCCGATGTACTCCAAGTTTTTCGACAACAAGGGCCCGCTGCCGCATCACGTCCATCATCGTGATGAACATGCCGCCTTGGTCGGACAAAACGGCAAACCTGAAGCTTATTATTTCCCGCCGCAGGTCAACAACTATGGCGCGGACTATCCGTACACGTTCTTCGGTTTCGAGCCCGGCACGAAGCCAGAGCAGGTGCTTGAATGCCTGAAGAACTTCCCCAAGGGCGACAATAAAATCACGAACCTATCCAAGGCCTATCGTCTGCAACCCGGTACGGGCTGGGACGTGCCGCCGGGCATTCTGCACGCACCTGGAAGTCTGTGCACGTATGAGCCACAGAAGGCGTCGGATGTGTTTGCGATGTATCAGTCATTGGTGAACCACGTTATCGTGCCCGAAGCGTTGCTCTGGAAAGACACGCCTCAGGACCGCCTGGGGGATCACGACTATCTGATGGAGGTGCTCGACTGGGAGGCCAACGTCGACCCTAATTTCGTCGACAACCATTTCATGGAGCCAAGACCGCTGCATAGCGCGTACAGCGCCAAAGAGTTGACGGTGCTTCCGGGACGCACGGTGACCATCAAGGATGCTGCCTGCTACGGCATGATTATGATGCAGGGGCATGGCACCATGGGTGTCTGGGATATCGAAACCCCGACAATGATCCGTTTCGGCCAGCTTTCCCATGACGAGTATTTCGTGTCCGAGTCTGCGGCGCAGGAAGGCTTGACCATCGCGAACCTGTCGAAGACGGACCCGATTGTGATGCTGAAGCACTTCGGCCCAGGCAACCCTGACCTGAAATAGGACGCATCGACAAAACGCGTCGACGGGCGTCAGCTCTATCTGGACATGATGTAGATGATGTTGTCGGCGTCGTACATGTTGAGCCCGTCCGTGTTCGGTCCGTACGAGCCAAGAGCCGCGACATTTTCGCCGTTGTAGGCGTAGTCAATGTCGAACCAGTAATCCATGCCCCAGGGGTCGACGGGCATTTTCTCCACATACGGGCCGTTCCAGCGTGAATTAAATGTGCCGTCGTTGGTCATCAGGCCAACCACGCCCAGTCGGAGATCTTCAAATTCATTGTTGCCGCCCGGGAAGGGCACATCCGTGTTGTAACCGCCCGGCCATTGGGCTGTATCCATGGACAACTGCTCAAATGCGGTGGCCAGTACGCGAAGGTCGTTCTGGGCGCGTCGCGTTTGCGCATTCAGGCGCGCTTTGCTGAAGGAGGGAATGGCCAATGCGGCAAGGAGGCCGATGATGGCCACGACGATCATTATTTCCACTAACGTAAAGCCACGTCGCCCTGAGTTGTCCGTTCGGCATGTCATGAAGGGGATTATCTTGTAATTTCAACCGGTCGTCAACAAATTGTCCGTGTACGAACGGGTATTTACTAGAGCTTAACTATGTGCTTGATCGATACAGGAAAGCTCTATAGCGTGGCCAGATTACTTTCGTGAAATAATAATGAGTGATTCAAAAGAAAAATCCATCCGCGACCTTTATTGGAAGACCAACTTGCGTTATCTGGTCGTCCTGCTCTCGATATGGTTCGTCGTGTCGTACGGCTGCGGCATTCTCTTTGTCGACCAGCTCGACAAGATCAGAATTCCCGGCACAGGGTTTAAACTGGGCTTCTGGTTTGCGCAGCAAGGGTCTATTTACGTTTTCGTGGGACTCATCTTTGTTTACGTGCGCCTCATGAACAATCTCGATCACAAGCATGGCCTGTCCGAAGATGTTGAGCCGGACGAAGGCAAGAATTTTCAGATTTAGGACACGCGATGGATCCGCTTCAGGTTTGGACACTCTCAATTGTTGGTGCGACCTTTGCCGTTTATATCGGCATCGCCTTCTGGTCGCGTACGTCATCCACGGGTGAGTTTTACATCGCCGGTAAGGGCGTGCATCCCGTGGCAAACGGATTGGCCACCGCCGCTGACTGGATGTCCGCAGCGTCCTTCATTTCCATGGCGGGCATCATTTCCTTTGTGGGGCGTGACGGATCCGTTTACCTGATGGGGTGGACGGGTGGCTACGTGTTACTCGCGCTTTTACTGGCGCCCTACCTTCGGAAATTCGGCAAGTTCACCGTCCCCGACTTCGTGGGCGAGCGCTACTATTCAAAGTGGGCGCGTTTGGTTGCCTTGATTTGCGCCATTTTTGTTTCCTTTACCTATGTGGCCGGGCAAATGCGCGGTGTCGGCATCGTGTTTTCACAGTTTCTTAATGTGGACATCACGGCGGGCGTCATTATCGGCATGCTGATCGTTTTCACCTACGCCGTCCTTGGTGGAATGAAGGGGATCACGTATACGCAGGTTGCGCAATTCTGTGTGTTGATCTGCGCCTATCTGGTGCCGGCCATCTTCATTTCGATCATGATGACCAACAACCCCATTCCGCAGCTTGGTTTCGGGGGTCAGCTCAATGACGGGTCCGGCATGTATCTGCTGGATAAACTCGACACCATGCACACCGATCTGGGCTTCAAGGCGTATACGAGCGGCTCGAAGAGCACGATTGATGTGTTTTTCATCACCATGGCTCTCATGGTCGGAACCGCGGGATTGCCACATGTGATTATTCGCTTCTTTACCGTGCCGCGCGTTCGGGACGCACGCATCTCCGCCGGATGGGCGCTGCTGTTTATCGCCATTCTTTACACGACAGCGCCAGCGGTAGCCGCTTTCGCCCGTACGAACCTTATCAACACGCTCTCTAATGCGGAATACAAGACCGTGCCGACCTGGTACGGACACTGGGAGAAGACCGGCCTGTTGGCGTGGATGGACAAAAACGAGGATGGCCTGATTCAGTACCATCCCGGTGCTGCTTTTGCGGGTAAGCCGAAAGTCTCCGGCGAAGAAGGTGTTCACGGGCAGCCCTTGCTCGACAACGACCCGCTCGACGGCGATAACGAACTTTATGTCGACCGCGACATCATGGTTTTGGCCAATCCTGAGATCGCGGGATTGCCGAATTGGGTGATCGCGCTGGTTGCAGCCGGTGGTCTCGCTGCGGCGCTTTCCACGGCGGCCGGTCTGTTGCTCGTGATATCGACCTCGATTTCGCATGACTTGTTTAAAAAGATACTGTTTCCAAATATATCCGAACGGCGCGAGCTGTTGATGGCCCGCATCGCAGCCGGTGTGGCTGTCGTTCTGGCGGGTTACTTCGGTGTTAATCCGCCCGGTTTCGTTGCTCAGGTTGTGGCGTTTGCCTTCGGGTTGGCCGCCTCGTCATTTTTCCCTGCGATTGTACTTGGGATTTTCTCCAAGCGTATGAATCGCGAGGGCGCGATGAGCGGCATGATCACGGGCATCGTCTTCACGGCCTCTTACATCATCTATTTCAAGTTTGTGAATCCAGCTGCGAATACACCCGACAATTGGTTTTTCGGGATTTCACCGGAAGGCATCGGAACATTGGGTATGCTGCTCAATTTCGCCGTTTCGCTGACCGTGTCGGCCTTTACCAAGCCGCCCCCTGAATCGATTCAAGCCTTGGTTGAGAACATACGCATTCCGAAAGGCGCTGGTTCGTCTCACGAACTTAGTGCCTAAGCGCCGCCGGGAAACGTATCGTGAGCAGCAAAGCAGCCAAACGTAAGCCACTTCCACCCATGGGCACCGATAAGCACGTGCTTTATTCGGCTGCCGTCCAAAGCACCGACGCCGATCTTGATTTCATTGAGCGCGTGTACCGCAACAAGCGTCGTAAGCAGGCGCATCGACTTCGCGAGGATTTTTGCGGAACCGCGTTGCTCTCCGTGGATTGGGTTGAGCGCCGTAAGGGCAATGAGGCTTGGGGCATCGATCTGGATCTGCCGACCTTGGCGTGGGGGCGGAAATACTACATTGATCGGATGGAAAAAGACGCGAAAAAGGTGCACTTGATGCACAAGAACGTGCTTACGGCAAAAACGCCGCCAATCGACATCGCCATTGCCTTCAATTTTTCCTATTTCATTTTCAAGAAGCGTGAAGACCTTAAAAAATATTTCGCCTCGGCGTACAAGGCCTTGGCGTCGGACGGCGTTCTCGTCATGGATATTTACGGGGGTACCTCGGCGCCGACCAGCTGCTGGGAAGAGCGTGTCATCCGCAACGCGCTGACGCCGGATGGCGATAAGCTTCCGCGTTTCAAATATGCATGGGAGCACGAGACCTTTAATGCGGTGACCAATGAGCTTCTGACGCACATTCACTTCAAGTATCGGGGCGATCCTTGGATGCGCCGCGTGTTTACCTATGATTGGCGTCTGTGGAGCGTTCCGGAGGTCAGAGAGATTCTTGAAGAGGTGGGTTTCGCCAGTTCGGACGCCTTTTCGCATGGGTGGGGTGCCGATGGTGAAAGCGATCACGTCTACCGCAAGCGCACCAAGATCATCAACGAAGAAGGTTGGGTCGGTTACGTTGCGGCCTATAAATAAGCTGCGTTGTCCGAATTAATGATTGTCATTC
>JAPKCZ010000122.1 GCA_028822745.1 Kiritimatiellia bacterium
CCTGTGGTGATTACGGTTTACGCGGATCGCTCCTTCAGTTTCATCATGAAGAGCCCGCCCGCCGCGACGTTGCTTAAGCGCGCCGCTGGATTGGCGAAAGGATCCGGTGTTCCGAACCGTGACAAGGTGGGCACAGTGACCTCGGAACAGATCAAAGAAATTGTTCGCGAAAAAATGGCTGATCTTAACGCCAGTAAAGAAGATGCCGCGGTGCGTATCATTGAGGGCACCGCGCGCAGCATGGGCATCGACGTCGTAGACTAGTTGGAAAGCATTGGGGAGAGGCGGCGCTTGTCAGCGATGACAAGCAAACGTTTCGCGGAACCCACAGGAGAAAGAAAACATGGCTAAACATGGAAAACGCTATCTGCAGGCCCTGTCGGCTGCACCGGAAGGCGTTCAGGAACTCGACGTTGCGTTGAGTTTTTTGAAAGCGAATCCGGTTGCGAAGTTCGACGAGACTGTGGATTTGCAATTGCGCATGGGCATTGACCCACGCAAGTCGGAAAACGCGATTCGCGGTTCGGTATCCCTTCCTCACGGAAGTGGACGCACGATGCGTGTGATTGTTTTCGCAACCGGCGCCGCCGCCGATGAAGCTCGTAAAGCAGACGCTGACGAAGTCGGCATGGAAGAGCTGATCGAAAAAGTCAAAGGCGGCTGGACGGATTTCGATGTTGCGATTGCAACACCGGAGGCCATGAAAGAAGTGCGTAAGCTCGGACGTGTTCTGGGACCGCGTGGACTCATGCCGAATCCGAAAACGGGAACCGTCACGGATGACACGGCGACTGCTGTTGCATTGAGCAAGGCAGGCAAAGTTGATTTTCGAATGGATCGTAACGGCAATATTAGCATTCCCGTTGGCAAGCTGTCCTTTGATGCACAGCACTTGCTCGAAAACACCAATGCGGTTGTGAGCGCTGTCTGGAATGAAAAGCCCGTCTCCGCCAAGGGGATCTACATTAAAAACTACACGGTATCGTCGACCATGGGTGTCGGACTGCGCGTGAATATTAGTCACTGAGAATTATCATGAGACCAGAAAAAATAGCGATAATTGAAGAGCTACGCACGCATGTAGAAGGCAGCTCCTACATCTTCCTTGCAGATTGCAAGGGGATGAACATGGAAGGTATGTCCGAACTGCGCGAGAAACTGAGTGAGACCAGTTCGTCGCTCATGGTTGTGAAGAATTCATACCTGGGTAAAGCGACTGCCGAATGTGGCCGCGACAGTCTGTCGACATTGCTCGAAGGACCAACGGCGATGGTCACCGGTACCGGTGATGTCAGCGATGTTGCTAAAGCGTTGAATAACTTCTCAAAGGAAAACAAAACTCTCGAACTTAAAGGTGGCTGGTTCAGCGATCAGACCCTTTCCGTTGATGATGTAAAAGCAATTGCCAACATTCCTCCGCGTGAGGTTTTGTACGGGCAACTCGTTGGAACGTTAGTTGCCCCAATGACTCAGGTTGTCGGTGTGATGAACCAGAAACTATGCAGCCTGCTCTATGTTATTCAGGCAGCTGCTGATAAAAAAACCCAATAATTCGTAATGATGGCCTGCGTGTATCGCGGGCAAAGTAGGAGATATGTGACCATGGCTGATGCTGAAACCAAGCAAGAGACGGCGGCCCCTGAGGCTGATACAACTTCAAGTAATTCACCTGTTGCAGAAGGCAAGATGGCGGAATTTGTGGATTGGATCGAAACGATTTCCGTTTTGGAACTGTCCCAACTCGTTAAAGTGCTCGAAGATCGCCTAGGCGTGACTGCTGCTGCACCAATGGCAATGGCTGCCGCTCCGGCTGCCGGTGGAGGTGCTGGAGAAACGGCTGCTGAAGAACAGACTGAATTCAGCGTTGTTCTGAGCGAAGCCGGCGGACAGAAAATCGCTGTCATCAAAGAAGTTCGCTCAATCACAGGTCTTGGCCTGAAAGATTCGAAGGAACTCGTTGAGAGCGCTCCTAAGGCCGTCAAAGAAGGCGTGTCCAAGGACGAGGCTGCTGAAATCAAGAAGAAGCTCGAAGAGGCCGGTGCCACCGCAGAAATCAAATAGTCGCGTTAGCGGAATATTGCGAACTTTTTTGATGTCTTGAACACGAGGTGCCGGATGGTTGAGAGAAATAACTTTGGGAAACTGAAGGCGGTTATTGAGCCGCCGGATCTGATTACAATTCAGACCCAGTCTTACACGGAATTTTTGCAAATGGGCAAAGAGTCCGCTGAGCGCGATGTGCTCGGCTTGGAGGCCCTCTTCGCGGAGGTCTTTCCTATCGAGAGTTACGATGGGCGATACGTGCTGGACTATGTGAAGTATAAATTGTCAGAGCCCAAATTGGATCGCGTAGAAAGCCTATATGAAGGCCTTACCTACGCGGCCCCGCTTCACGTGAGCTTCCGCCTGAAAGATGGTGAAGAGGTTCGCGAAGAAGACGTATATATGGGCGAGATCCCGTTAATGACTCCTGATGGCGCTTTCGTCGTCAACGGTGCCGAGCGTGTCGTTGTGAGTCAGCTTCATCGTTCGCCGGGCATATGTTCCGAGCAAACACTCCATCCGAACGGCACCACGCTGTATTCGATGCGTATCATTCCGGATCGTGGCTCCTGGATCGAAATTGAGTTCGATACCAATGATCTGATCTGGATCTATATGGACCGTCGTCGTCGTCGCAGAAAGTTTCTTGCTTCGACTTTCTTGCGCGCTCTCGGGCACGGCACCGACGAAGAGTTGCTCGGGTTGTACTACAGCTTCGAGAAACTTAACGTCACCAAAGCCATCGATGAAGAGGTGCTCGAAAATCGTGTGCTCAAAGACGATCTGATCGACCTCGATTCCAAGACCGTTCTTGCACGTAAGTACGAGCCGCTCACCGAAACGCTCCTCGAGCAAGTGCGTGATGCAGGGTTCACGGATGTGGAACTCGTCAACGTCTCGAACGACCAGGGCTTGTTCCTTGCCAGTGTTAAGGCTGATGAAACGCACAACGCAGACGATGCATTGCGTGACATTTATCACCGACTCCGTCCAGGTGATCCTGCCACGCCGTCGAACGCACGTCAGCTGATTCGCCGATTGTTTTTTGATCCGAAGCGCTACGACCTTGGTCGTGTGGGACGGCATAAGATTAATCAGAAGCTTGAGCACGGTGACAAAATCGATAAGGACCTTCGCGTTCTGGATACGGTCGACATCGTCGAAGCCGTTCGGCACTTGCTTGCGGTTCGCCGCGGCGAAGAGAATGTCGACGATATCGATCATCTCGGTAGCCGTCGTGTGCGTACCGTTGGTGAGCTTCTCGAAAACCAGTGCCGCGTTGGACTCTCGCGTACCGAACGCTTAGTGCGTGAACGTATGACGCTTTTCGATCCGGCAAAGGGCGTCCTAACGCCCCAGAAGCTGGTGAACTCGAAGTCGTTGTCCGCGGTCGTTCAGGATTTCTTCGGCCGAAGTCAGCTCAGTCAGTTCATGGACCAAACCAACCCCTTGTCCTCATTAGCGCACAAGCGCCGTTTGAGTGCCCTGGGACCAGGCGGTCTCAGTCGTGAACGTGCAGGCTTTGAAGTGCGTGACGTTCACAGCAGTCACTACGGCCGAATCTGCCCGATTGAAACACCGGAAGGGCCAAACATTGGTCTGATTTCCTCCCTCGGCATTTATGCACGCATCAACGAATACGGCTTCATTGAAAGTCCATATTTGAAGGTGGCGAAGGGCAAGGTTAGCGCCAAGGTCGATTACCTTTCGGCCGACAAGGAAGAGAAGTTCGTCATCGCACAGGCTAACGCCAAAGTTGCAGAGGACGGCTCCTTTATCAATCCGCAAGTGTCTGTTCGTTACCGCGCAGAATTCCTCGAAGTGCCGCGTGAGCGTGTCGACTACATGGATGTGTCTCCAAAGCAGGTGATTAGTATTGCCGCCGGGTTGATTCCGTTCCTTGAGCACGATGACGCCAACCGAGCACTGATGGGCGCCAACATGATGCGCCAGGCCGTTCCGTTGCTTGAAACGAATCGGCCCTACGTTGCCACGGGGCTGGAACGCCGCGCGGCGATCGATTCACGTGTCATGGTGACTGCGGATCGTGCTGGTGTTGCCGCTTATGTATCAGCGGATAAGATCATCGTTACTTCTGACGGTAAAATGCCTGCCAAGCGGGCCGCCGAAGGTAGTTTTGACGAGTATCTACTCCAGAAGTTCCGTCGCACAAATGCGGGTACCTGTTTCAACCAGAAGCCCATTGTTCGTGTTGGGGAAAAGATTGCCAAAGGCGATGTTCTTGCCGACGGTCCTGCCACCGATATGGGTGATCTGGCACTGGGCAAAAACTTGCAAGTCGCGTTTATGCCTTGGTCTGGCTACAACTTCGAGGACGCCATTCTTATTAGCGAACGTATCGTTAAGGAGGACGTCTTTACTTCTATTCATATTCAGGAGTTTGAAGTTGGCGCCCGTGATACCAAGCTCGGTCCGGAAGAGATTACCCGTGACATTCCCAATGTAGGGGAGGAAGCGCTGGCGAATCTTGGCGCGGACGGTGTGATTCGTGTCGGCGCCGAAGTGCGCCCTGGCGATATTCTTGTCGGCAAGATCACGCCGAAGAGCGAAACGGAGCTGGCTCCGGAAGAGCGCCTACTACGTGCCATCTTTGGTGAAAAAGCGGCTGAAGTTCGCGACACCTCGCTTACCGTTCCTAGTGGAGCCACTGGAATTGTCATGGATGTCAAAGTCACCTCGCATAAAGAAGCGCGGGTACAAGACAACACGTCTGACAAGCGAACACGGGCGAAGGGCATCAAAGATGACCACAAGCACCGTCGCCACGACTTGATCGAGGAACTGACGGAAGCACTCAGCAATATTCTGCTTGGTGAAAAAATCCCACTGGATGTCGTTGATGCGGCAAAGGGTGAGATCCTCATTCCTGCCAATCGCAAGATCACGAAGACGTTGCTGCGTAAAATGGCAGCCGCTGGCGATAGTATTCAGATTGAGAGCAGCCCGATTCAGATCAAAATCGATGAAATTATCAGCGATTTTGGCCCGAAATTCTCGGAACTCGAAAACAATGAATCGCAAGCGCTGGATCGACTGGAGTCAGGCGACGAAGTCGATCAGGGCATTATCAAGCAAGTGCGCGTCTATGTTGCCACGAAGAAGAAACTGTCTGTCGGTGATAAACTGGCTGGCCGTCATGGTAACAAAGGGGTGGTGTCTCGTATCATGCCGGAAGGTGAAATGCCATTCCTGCCTGATGGGACGCCCGTCGATATCGTGCTGAACCCGCTTGGGGTGCCTTCGCGAATGAACCTCGGGCAGGTTTTTGAAACCCATCTGGGCGCGGCCTGCAAAATACTTGGTATGTATGCAGCGACACCGGTCTTCGATGGCATCAAAGAAACACGCATTGATGAGTATCTCGTAGAAGCAGGGCTTCCTAAAGACGGAAAGAACATTCTGTACGATGGTCGCACTGGAGAACGTTTTGATCAGCGCATCGTCGTTGGCCAAATTTACATGCTAAAGCTTCACCATTTGGTGACTGACAAAATTCATGCACGTGCGGTCGGACCTTACTCGCTTGTTACGCAGCAGCCGCTGGGTGGTAAAGCGCAGTTCGGTGGACAGCGCATGGGAGAAATGGAAGTGTGGGCGTTGGAAGCATACGGAGTCGCTTATGCACTGCAGGAATTACTGACAGTGAAGAGTGACGATGTTGCGGGACGTACGCGCATTTACGAGTCGATTGTGAAAGGTGAAAACACTCTGGATGCCGGCATGCCGGAATCATTCAGCGTGTTAATGAACGAACTTCGCGGTCTTTGCCTCGATGTAACGCTCACGGACACTAAGAGTAAACCCACACTGTAATTGCCCATCAGCGGGAGACAATATTGAATCATTATCCAGCAAACGACATCTTGGGTCTTTCGACCGTCAATAGCTTCGACTCTGTGGGCATCACTCTGGCATCGCCAGAGCAGATTCGCTCGTGGAGCCGGGGTGAGATTAAGAATCCCGAAACGATCAATTATCGTACTTATAAACCTGAACGCGGAGGTCTGTTCTGTGAACGGATTTTTGGACCAACGCGCGATTGGGAGTGTAGCTGCGGAAAATATAAGCGTATCAAGCACAAGGGCGTGATTTGCGACCGCTGCGGCGTCGAAGTGACCCTCTCACGCGTTCGTCGTGAGCGTATGGGCCACATCGATCTCGCCGTTCAGGTGTCGCACATTTGGTTCTTCAAATGTACGCCAAGCCGATTGGGTCTGATGCTTGATATTACGGCATCGAACCTTGAACGTGTTTTGTATTACGAAGACTACATGGTCACCGATCCGGGCGATACGCCACTCAAACTCAAGCAATTGATGAACGAGCGAGAGTATCGGGAAGCGTTGGACAAGTACGGCGAGAACTTCCTGGCCAAAAT
>JAPKCZ010000123.1 GCA_028822745.1 Kiritimatiellia bacterium
AGCCAACATCAACACTTACTCGGGCGGCGTGACGATGAACGCAGCCACGCGACTTAGTATCCCGGCTGGCGGAACACTTGATTTCACGGGCGATATCAGCGGCAGCGTGACCGTGGCCATCACGGGTGGCGGAACCGTGCAATTCGAAAATGCCAAGACCTTGACGAGTGACATCACGCTTGAAGCCAACACCGACCTGCGCCTCAACACGGCCAACATTTTGCCCGACACGATCGACATCATCGTCAACGCTGGCTCGACACTCGATTTCAACGACAATGACGAAACCATTGAAGCCGTTTACGGCGGCGGCGACGTCGCCTTAGGTGCTGCACAGCTCATCGTTGACCACGCCACAACGCGCACGCTCTCCGGCATCATCGGCGGCACAGGCAGTCTGGTCAAAAAAGGCTCGGGCATTTTCACGTTGGACGGCATCAATACGTACAGTGGCGACACCTACCCCGTCGGCGGCACGCTGCAAATCGGCGCAACGCCTGATGCTGGATTCAGCGGAACCGTTCGCCTGGGTGAGACCTTCGGCAGCGACGCCGCCACCTTTGGTACCAGCGCCGGTGGCGTGGACGTCAGTAACGACATCGTCGTTCGCTCAGGTAGCAGCGGCACCCTGACCATCGCCGCCAACAACACAACAGGCATTGCCACCTTCAGCGGCGACATCACACTCAGCAACAACGTCGATTTCGCCTCCACAGCAGGCACCGGCAGCATCGTGCTCAGCGGCACACTGGACCTCGAAGGCAACACGGCAACGTTCCGCAACGACAACGACGCCACCGTCGGGGCCGTCACAGGAACAGGCGACATTATCAAAGCAAGTGGCAATGGCGGCACACTGACCTTCAATAGCGACGTCAACGTCGGCAACGTGTTCTTCAATGACGGCGGACTGCGCATTGCCGCAGGCGGTGATATCAGCGGCGGGAACATTTTCCTCGGCTCATCCATTCATCAGAATGACACCACACTTGATTTGGCTGCCACGGGCATCGACATTGACCGGCCCATTGAAGTCGAAGACGCTGGCGGCGCTGAAGCGAAAAAGATCCAGACATCCGTCGCCGGCACAGCCCTGCTCAGCGGCACCATTCAACTCGACAACACAGACTTGATCTTGGTGCCCACCAATGGCAGCACGCTGACATTGTCCGGCACCGTGGATATGGATTTTGACGGCGAAAACGATCTCACCATTGAGGGCCCCGGCGATCTCATCCTTAGTGGCACACTCAGCTCGGGCACGGGCAACTCCGACATCAACGCAACAGGCGCCGGCACGGTGACCCTCTCCGGGGATAACAGCGGTGAATTCTTCCAGATCGAACACGGGTCCGGAACGGTGTACCTGAATTCAGCCAACGCACTGGGCACGGCTTACTCAGACAAGATTAAGATCAATGGCGACGGCAACACCTTACGTGTCGGCGCGACCATGGGCCCAGCGGCGCTCGGCATTCAAATCAACGGCAATTACGGCCTAACCCTGAACACGGATGCGGGCGCGACGCTGACGGTTGCTGGCGCGATCGACGACGGCGGCAATTCGGCCAACCTGACCAAGCTAGGTGACGGCACAGTCCTGCTCAACGGCGCCAATAACATCGACGGCACCACCCTCGTGGCAGCGGGTACACTCGGCGGCACCGGGTCGATCAGCGGCGCACTCGACGTCGATGGTGGCGGCACCGTCTCACCGGGTGCCAGCGTGGGCACGCTCAGCGTCGGCGCAACCACGTGGAACACCAACGGCATCTACGTCTGGGAAATCAATGACTTCACGGGCACCTACGGTACGGATCCAGGCTGGGACAAGCTCGACATCACGGGCGACCTCGACGTCGACGCCACCGCCGCCAAAACATTCACGATTAAAATCACGTCGCTCAATGGTTCCGTCGCGGGCAACGCCGCTAACTTCGACAATAGCAGCGATTACACATTGAGCATCGCCTCGGCCGGTGCAGCCATCAACAACTTCGTTGCCAACAAGTTCACGCTCGATACCACAGGCTTCTCCAACGACGAAAATGGTGGCACATGGAGCATTGAAGAGGGTTCCGGCACGATCGACCTTGTCTTCAGCGCCCCCGCGGCGCCCGCCGCGCCCGCCGCGCCCGTCGCCACGGCAGCCACCAACGTGACAGCAAGCAGCTTCTACGCAAACTGGAACGCCGCTGCAGGTGCAACCAGCTATCGCTTGGACGTCTTCCAGATTGATGAAGACTTTACAGACGGTAACGCCAGCACAAACATTGTTTGGTCCGGTGATACTGGCGCATTTAGCGTGTTCACAGATGCCACCCTGCCCGACGCTCTTGCATCAACAGACGGCAGCTTCCTTGGAACGCCAGACGGCCCAGGCGCTGCGATCATTACGACCCCCAGCACAGAAACAAACGAATGGCGCTTCTCGCTCGGAACATCCGATTTCAATCCATCAGGCGGGAACCACATCGGGGTTATCCTGATGTCAGACACAGCGGTCACCGGTGACGCGCATGCCTCCAGCAGCAACTGGAGGGGCTATTACCTGCGCATCGGAGCAACCGGCAACGACGACAAAATTCAACTGCGCCGCAAGACGGGCTCCGGAAATAGTGATCTTGGTGAATTCACGGCAGGCGCCTCGGGAGCGAACGGCCTGCAGGACGGTCTTAATATCCGTGTCACACGTTCAGCAGCGGGTGAGTTCTCACTCTGGACGTCAGCAGGATTCGAATATGATCAGGACGCTGCCACATTCGCAGGAACACTGACAAACACTGCATTTGACGTGGCCGACACAACACACTTCGGTATCTGGGCGGACATGACCGCCGGAGGCCGCCAGCTATACGTCGACAATATTGACTTCGGTGACATCAACTACGTTGCTGGGTACGAAGACAAAACAGTCACCCCCACAACGGATCAAGTCACAAGCCTGGGTGCCAACACACCCTACGTCTACCGCGTGCGCGCCGTGAACGGCATCGGCACGGGCGATAACTCGAACTACATCAGTGTTGAAACGGACACCGTGAACCCCACAGCCATTGCCGCCACGAGCGTGACCATCGACAGTTTCGACGCCAACTGGAACGCTGTGGCGGGTGCGTTGAGCTACGAGCTGGACGTCTTTGAAGCAAACGAAGATTTTGCTGACGGCAACAACACGATCGATCCCGCCTGGGCAGGTGACACCGGCGATTACGCGGTGCTCACGGATGCGACCGTTCCTCACGGAAACGCGACGACCGACGGGAGCTTCATGGGCAGTGCAGCCAGCGCCGGCGATACGTCACTGAGCATCGCATCCACAGAAATCAACGAATGGCGCTTCTCCTGGGCAAGCGGCGACTTCGATCCATCAGCGGGCAATTTTATTTCAATCGTTCTGATGGCCTCGGCCGCACCGGCCACCGGCATCGGCGGCTCAACATTCACCGGTTACTTCTTGAAAATCGGTATCGGCGGCAGTGCCGACAAGATCGAACTATGGCGCAAGACCGGCGCGGGCGAAGTGAACGTCGGCGACTTTAGTACGGCCGCGTATGGCCTTGGCGCACTGCAAGATGGCGTCAACATCCGCGTCACTCGCGATGCAAACGGTGTCTTTGAACTCTACTACGACGCTGGTTTCACCTATGCCACAGAGCCAGCAACCTATGCTGGTGCGTTGACTAATATTGCGTATTCTTCGTCATCCTTCTTTGGCGTCTGCGCAGACATTGGCAACCCATCCGCAGATCGACGCGCCTATGTTGACAACATCGTCTTCGGCAGTGACCTGAATACGCTCAGCGGATACGACGCAAAATCCGTCGCGGGCACAAGTGATGCGGTGACCGGCGCCGCCGGCTTCACGGAGTATTTCTATCAGGTACGCGCGGTGACAGCAGGTGGAACAAGTGATGACTCAAACATTATCGCGGTTGAAACGCTCGACACCCCACCCACAGCCATTGCCGCAACGGCCCTCGACACGACCAGTTTTACAGCAAACTGGAACGCCGTCAGTGGCGCGAGCGCTTACGAGCTCGACGTCTTTCAGCCCAACGAGGACTTCAACGATGGCGATTTAAGCGCCTCCCCTGTTTGGGCAGGCGATACGGCGAACTTCGCCGTGTTGAGCGACGCTACACTGCCTAACGGGCTCGCCACAACGGACGGGAGCTTTATGGGCTCTAGCAGCAGCGCCGATGATAGTGCCCTTTATACAGCAAGTTCCGAAGTCAACGAGTGGCGTTTTTCGATCGGCTCCCCCACCATCGACCCATCCAATGTGAACTATTTCATGGCAGTTCTCATGGCAAGCGCCACGTTCACAGGCGATATTCCCGCAAGTAATTTCCAAGGCTACTACCTCCGTTTCGGCGACTCCACAAGCGACAAGATCCGACTGATCAGGAAGACAGGTGGCTGCATAAGCGAAACTGGGCTCGGTGAATTCAGCGCATCGCCAAGCCTGACTTCGGGCGGATTGAAAGACGGCCTCAGCATCCGAGTGACGCGCGATTCAGCGGGCGTTTTCTCCCTATATTATTCAACAGGGTTTGAATACGAGGCAAACGCTGCAACCTTCGCGGGGTCCTTGACCAACGATGACTATTCGGTCTCCTCATACTTCGGCGTCGGCACGCATGTCAGCACGCCGTCCACAGCCCGCCGCGTTTACATCGACAACGTTATTTTCGGCAGCAGCCTGAACTACGTTGCAGGCTACAACAGCAAAGCTGTGGCCGGCACCAGTGATTCCGTGACCAGCCTGACCCCAGACAAACAATACGTGTACCAGGTACGCGCGGTCTTAGAGCGCGCCACGACAGGATCATCTAACCCTATGTCGGCAATGACAACCGCGAGCACCGCACTGACGGTTTTCAAATTTAGATAGGCACAGAACCTCTCGAGACATCTGCGCTGATGCTTGCAACCTTGCACGGTACACGGCGCATTGCTATGTTTGCAGGATGCAAAGCAATCCTACCCCCCTCCTCCAATGTTGGTGGCTGCTGGTGCTTGCGGCCGGAGCCAGCCTTTGTACTCCGGACGTGCGTGCAGCGGACAGCCAAGACGCAATGCCATCCAACCGTCGCCCCAACGTTATTGTCATCCTCTCTGACGATCAGGGATGGGCGGACATCGGTTACAACAATCCGAAAGTCTACACGCCCAACCTTGACGCGCTCGCCAAGACCGGAGCAACGTTGGTTAACCATTACGTCATGCCCCAGTGTACGCCAACACGCGTGGCCTTGATGACGGGTCGTTACCCGGGGCGCTTCGGCACGCACGCGCTACAAGCCAGCAACAAACCAAGCTTCCCCATCGGGACCCCAACGCTCGCAACGCTGTTCAAATCCAAAGGCTATGCGACTTACCTGTGCGGCAAGTGGCATCTGGGCGTGTCGTTCGAACACGGGCCGAACATGCATGGTTTCGACCACAGCTATGGCTCCATGTCGGGTGCCGTTGGCATGTATGATCACCGCTACCGCCCGGGCCCCCTTGCTGAAACCTGGCATCGCGATCACAAGCCCCTTCCGAATAACGAAAACGGCGTTCATGCCACAGACTTGGTCGCACGCGAAGCCGTCCGAATTATTGAAGCGAAACGCGAGCGCCCATTCTTTATCTATCTGGCCTTCCATGCCGTGCACACGCCGCTGGATGAACGCGGACCTTTCGTGGATCAACCCACCAAGCTCGATCCGGACAAGCCCGGACGCTGGATCAACTAAGACGAAATCGAGTGGTTCAATGACCCCGAAGGTAAAATCCAGAAGGAGCCTGACCCCGAAAAGCGATTATTGCTGGCGGCGGCCCACCACCTTGACAGCGCGATTGGCGATGTTGTTCGTGCACTTGAACGCAGCGACCAACGCGACAACACCCTAATCCTGTTTTCATCGGACAACGGCCCGCAAGGCAGCTGGGGCGGCAACGCGTATCCGGATGACCTTAAACTGACGGACTTCAACCAACCGCTGCCGATGCGTGGTAAAAAAGTCGACGTTTGGGAAGGTGGCATCCACGTGCCCGCGTTTCTGAACTGGCCCGGCGTCATCACACCCAAACACATCGAAACACCCGTCCACATTATCGACTGGTTTCCAACCCTGGCCGCGCTCCTCAATAGCGGCGTGAACGACACCACACCATGGGACGGCATCGACATCTTGCCACTTGTCTTCGGAGACGGCCCGCCCGTAGAACGTGATCTGTACTGGCTATGGCGAACACCCCCAAATCGCTGGGCGCTGCGTTTTGGAGATTGGAAAATTGTTAAGTACGGCAAACCCGCCCCCGCCGAGGCGACCTCATGGAAACTGTTTAACCTCAAAACGGATCCCAAAGAAGCGCACGACGTCGCGGCACAGAACGCCGAGATCGTCACCGCCCTGCACCTGCGTTTCTTGGCGCAACAG
>JAPKCZ010000124.1 GCA_028822745.1 Kiritimatiellia bacterium
CCGAATGGAAATTTCTGGATCGTCACTGGCCGCGGCGCGCCGAATGGCCGGTTCGGCTTCATCGGCGAGGTCCCATAAGGTTTGCGTGGCGCTTTCGCGTTTGACGTGGTCGGCGTGACCGAGGTCGTCGATCGCTTGCGCGATGCGCGCTTCGGTCTCGTGTAGTGCGCTGGGTTCTGCCTGCACAGTGACCGACGCTGCAAACAGCCATAGTGTTCCGCCAAGCAAGGCGCTAGCCTGGGTCAGGCGCGCAAGCACCTTCAACACAGGCGTGCGAATGCAGGCCAGCCTCATTTTATGGCCTTCAATCGTTCTTCGAGGACGTGGATGGCCTCCATGTCCCCAGCTTCGCCAGCATCTCGGAGTTGATCGATTAGACTTTGAATAGCCTGCAACTGTTCGCGAAGTGCGTCCTGGTTTGCGTCGTCGGAGAGGTCGACGGCTTCAATCCATTGCAGCAGCTCTTTTCGCAGTGTGGCGTCCAACACGTCGAGTGCAACGTCGGCTTCAGCTTTTGGTTTTGGCGTGTAGCCGGGCCATGCGGATCCGGGCGTCAAGGTGACGAGGTCGGAAAGGACATGTAGCGCTTCTGACAGAACGAGGTCGTTTTTAACGTCGTCTTCCAATTCCGGGAAGTCATCCTGTAGTGTTTTCAGCTTTGCGCGTGTGCGTGCACGCTCGAGGCGTTTTTCAAATTGTAGCGGAAGCGTTTCTTGAAGGTTGATCGCTTCAAACTGGGTTAAGAGGTTGGTGTACGTTGAAAACCGTGGGCTTGCGCTCAGACGTTCCGTGGAGAGGCGTTCGAGTTCACGCACGGCCGCGGTCAATACGCCGAATGGACGGAAGCGGGAGCGCTTTGACATCGACCACTGTAAGGCGTAGTCCAGGCGCTCTTCGCCGGTGCGTGTGTAGTCATAGGGCGAGGGAACCAGGATGTCCGACGTGACGCCCTTGAGCTGGGTGGAGCTTCCCGTGATGCGGTAAAATTGGGCGTTCGTGATTTTGATCGAACCGAGTTCACCTTTTTCGCCGAGCGGCCGGACGGTTTGTACGGTGCCCTTGCCATGGGTGCGGGAATCGCCGACCACGACGGCGCGTCCATAATCCTGCAGGGCGCCTGCTAGAATTTCGCCAGCCGATGCGGTATGTCGATTGATCAGAATAATGAGCGGCCCTGCGTAGGTGATGGTCGGGTTTGTGTCAGGTAGGATACTGGCCCCGGAGCCGTCCTTGATGATGACGACCGGACCTTCCGGGATGAAAAGGCCTGTCATGAAACCGGCTTCGCGGAGGGAGCCGCCGCCGTTGTTGCGCAGGTTGAGCACAACGCCGTCGACCGCTTCGTCACGTAGTTCGAGCAAAAGTCGTTCCACGTCTTTGGCGCAGCTCTTGCCTTGAATATTGTCATTCGCGTTGCGGATGTCTCCATAGAACGCCGGTAGGGAGATGACCCCGAGTTTACGTTTGACGCCATCATGCCCGTGCGAATCATAGATCTTTTTCTTGGCACCGCGGTCTTCTAATTTGATTTCGTCGCGGACGAGATCAACGAGTTTGGTTTCATCGTCGGTCGGGGCGTCGACGGGAATGACCGTCAGTTTGACGATGGTATCTTTTTCGCCGCGAATGATGCGCACGATTTTGTTGAGGGACCAGTTGCGTACGTCAATGAGCGGTTCGTCGCCCTGGCCGACGGCGATGATGCGGTCGCCCGCTTCAAGTTTTACGGGGCGGTCATCACGATCGGCGGGGCCGCCGGGCATGACTTCTACGATTTCGACAGCGCCGCCACTGAGCTTGAGTACGGCGCCGATGCCCACGAGCGACAATGAGATTGCGATGTTGAATTCCTCGGCAGCAGCGGGTGACATGTAGTCACAGTGGGGGTCAAATGCACGGCAGAAGGCCGTTAAGTATTGATCAAGCACCCATTGGGTTTCGATGTCTTCGACGCTTTTCGAAAAACGTTGGTATCGGCCGATTATGTTTTCCTCAATTGTCTTTTCTTCTTCAGGCTCATTCGACGTTCCTTCATCAACGGCGTTGGTGCCCGTTGTCGTGATCTCGTCGGGTAATGCATTGGTGACCGAGTCGGTAAGATTGGTTGCATTCGCCTTTTCGAGCTCAGCTTTGGCTGCTTTGGCGGCGCGTTCGTCTTCTCTGATTTTGCGAGAGACGCGTGATCCCACATATTCATTTTTGATTTTTTTTCGCCAGAGTTCGTCCCATTCGGTTTCATCGACGACATGCGGTTCATCTTTGCGATTCCACGAATAGTATTCGTCGACGTCGACGTCTATGGGGATCGTCAGTAAATTTGTGACGAACGTTGTGCGCTCGTGCACGCGCCGTTTGAAGGTGGCAAACAAGTCGTAGGCCAGTTGGACGTCGCCTGATTTAACCAAGTCATCCAGATTGAGACGCTGGTGCAAGGCGTTGGTCAGGTCCGATTCGAGAAAGTAACTGTGATCGGGGTCGAGTGAGTTCAGGTAGATGTCGAGGGCGCGGTCTGCGATGATGTCATCGAAGGGGCGGCGCGTGACATGCATGTCCGTCAGATACTTGACGACGAACTGAGCGGTCTCGCCAGCCGTCTCCGGCGGAACGACGATGTTTGTGCTGACGAGGGAGACCTGATCAGCCGGAGGGTTCGTCGTGTTGGCTAGCCCGGAAGTGGCCAACAGAGCCGATGTCCATAAAACGCGTAGGATTTGCATTGGATGACTCTACCATGAGGGCCCCTTGGCAGGTAAAGAAATAAGCGCGCGGGTCTTGTATCACTTCATGAAAAGGCGGCTTAGCCAATAGATCCCATGGCTAAGGATGGATTGTGTGTGACGCTGGGGAATTGCGTTTTCGATGAGCACGACGTCGGTTTCTTCTTCGGCCATGGCCAGTTTTCCGAAGACCCAGAAAAAGCCCACCACAATCATGTAGATGGCCCCGATGGCGGCGATGATGATTCCGCCCGTGCAGAGGATCCAGATGTCGAGCATGTTGCCAACGGCGCTAGCGATGGCACCGGTGCTTAGGCAAAGGCCGGCCAGTATGGCGTGGAGGCGCGTCATGGTGAAATAGCGAAACTGTCTGCGGAAGCGCGAGCGTACGGGGCCGCTGCGTTTCATGACCTTCAGGTCTCCGGCGTCTTTGTCGGCGGCAAAACGGCGGCGTAGGTCGTCTGCCTGCTCTGTTCCATCATTTGCGATAGGTTGGGGCGATTGTTGTTGAGGTGACTTTTGAGGTGACTTTTGAGGTGTCGGCGAATTCTGATGCCGCGCGCGGCGCGAGGGGCGTGGGGCTTGTTTTGTGCGTGGGGGTTCCAGGGGGCTGCGACGGTGCGCATCGGCGGCCGGGGGGGGCGCGTGGCGCGGTGCTTGGGCGTGGGGGACGAGGCTTGGCACGGCGTTGATGGCTTCCAGCGCTTTACGAAGCGCCGCATTCTGCTCTTCGAGCTGCTCGATACGGTTGACCAAGTCGCGAATCAGCCCAGAGGTTTGTCTCGGGTCTGTGTCGTCGGGAGCCATACTAAGGCCAACCAAGTCTAGGTTTTGCTGCTTATCTTGCATGGTGAACGTGTTTCTTAGCTCCTCTTCGAGGCACAGAATTATGTCAAAATATAGAGATTTCGTCAATGTGATGTCCAAAATGTGCGTTTTGGTGTGAATTTTCGAACCGGGATGCTATGGTGCGCGGCTGACAATGACCTCTCCCGCACCAGGCACATACGAACTTCTGCACGAAGACCCCGCAACGAATGCACGCGTTGGGGTTCTGCACACGGCCCATGGGCCGATCGAGACACCTGTATTCATGCCGGTGGGCACGCAGGGGGCGGTCAAGGCGATGTCGCCTGTTGAGCTAAAGGGTCTGGATACGCAGATTCTGCTCGGAAATACCTATCATCTCAACATTCGGCCGGGAATGGATGTCATCGAAATCTGCGGTGGTTTGCATAAGTTCATGGATTGGGACGGACCGATTCTCACGGACAGTGGTGGATTTCAGGTGTTCAGTCTCTCCAAGCTCAACAAGATCACGGCTGATGGCGTGACCTTTCAATCTCACATGGATGGATCCAGCATATTTTTGGGGCCGCGCGAGGCCATGCACATCCAGCGCGTGCTTGGGTCGGACATCGCCATGGCATTTGACGAATGTCCGCCCTATGGCAGTACCCGTGAATACACTTGTCAAGCTGTAGACCGGACGCTAGCATGGGCGACTTTATGTTTAGAGCAGGAGCGCGCTCCCGGACAACTGGTCTTTGGCATTGTTCAGGGTGGCGAATACGCGGATTTGCGAGAGCATTGCGCACGTGAACTGGTTCAGATGGAATTTGACGGTTACGCCATTGGTGGTGTGAGCGTCGGCGAGCCCGAAGCCGTGTTGCTGAAGGGCGTACGTGATACCGTCGGGCATTTGCCCGCAACGAAGCCTCGCTATTTGATGGGCGTTGGCAAGATGGATCAGATGATTGAAGCCATCGCGTGCGGAATTGATATGTTCGATTGCGTCATGCCGACGCGATTCGCGCGAAATGGGTCGGCCTTCACGCGGCGCGGAAAAGTGCCTATTAAGGCGGGTGCGTATCGGTTGTCGACGGAGCCTGTCGAAGAAGGTTGCACGTGTTATGCATGCACGCATTTTACGCGCGCTTACATCCGGCATCTGTTGAATGTTGATGAGATTTTGGGTGTACGCCTGCTGACCATGCATAATTTGCACCGGTATGCAGAGTTTTTGAGTGAGATTCGCGAGGCCATAAAGGCTGGGGAACTTACGGAATATCGCGAAGCGTTTTTGGCCAACTACCGAGATGGCAGCACGCCCGCAGAAGGAGATACAGAATGATGGACGGACTATTTTTACCACTGGCCGCTGCAGGTGGGGCAGGCGGAGGAATTCAAATGTTCTTCCCGATGATCCTGATCTTCGGCATTTTCTATTTCATGTTGATTCGCCCCCAGCAGCGTAAAGAAAAACAGCGCAAGCAGATGATCAACGATTTGAAAAGTGGCGCACGTGTCCTTTTCAGCGGCGGTATTGTGGGAACCGTAACCAACGTTAAAGAGAGCTTTTTCGTGATACGTATCGCTGACGGGGTGAAAATCGAGGTCGCTCGAGGCGCCGTCAGTCGAATTATTGAAAAAGGTGATAAAATCGATGCAGATGACACTGCACCGACATCAAAAACTTGAAGAATCGGCACGACGCTGGATCGCATATCGAATTAAAGGTGGAGTTGCGGAACAACAATGACAGATAAAAACGCAATTTGGAAATGGCTCGTTCTTTTGCTCGGGGTGACAGGATCCTTGATCTTTGTATCGCCGCCCAGTGAAAAGATTTCTCTCGGTATCGACCTCGCTGGGGGTACCAGCTTCACGCTGGAGCTCGACAACAACAAAGTTGCCGAAGACATCAAGCTCGACAGCCCCGATTTCTCGGAAGCCGACGTGCAGCGTGAATTGAAGCGTCGTATGGACGGCGCGCAGGAGCGTGCGTTGGAGGTGATTCGCAATCGCGTCGATGCCATTGGTGGTCGCGAGCCGATCATCTATCCTTATAAGGACAACCGCATCATTGTTCAGCTGCCTGAAGCCTCTGAGGAAGAAGCAAAACAGGCCGAAGCGACGCTGAAAAGTGCCGCATTCCTAGAGTTTCGCGTTGTTTATAAAGACAATTCTGAGCGCGTCGACAAGATGTTGCAGAACAATATGGCTCCTCCGGGCTATGCGGTTGTCGAAAGTTCCATTGGGACGGTCTATGAGCGTACTGAGGACTTCAGCACCCTGATCAAAGAAGAGGGCGTCGCCGCACGTATTTCACGTTTCAACACGCCTTCACCATCGTTTGAGCTCTTGGTGCAGAAGGAAACGGCTGACCACGGCATCGTTTATCGTCCCTTCTTTGTCGAACGTCGCACCCGTGTTTCCGGTGACAACCTTAAAGATGCCAGGGTGGACTACGGGACGCTGAATGATGCCATGGTAAACATCCGTTTCGACGCGCAGGGCGCCAAAAAGTTTAAGAAAATTACGGGCGATCTCGCACCCGGTGGGGCATTGAACCCTGGGCTGGACACGTATCGTCAGTTGGCCATTGTGTTGGACGGTACGCTTTACTCCGCGCCGCGCATCAATGAGGCCATTTCGGGTGGAAGCGCCCAAATCGAAGGCTCCTTCACGACGGAGGAGGCCCATTTCCTGGCCAACGTCCTCAAGGCCGGCTCACTGCCAGTGCCTGTCAAAATTGTTGAAAAACGTAAAGTGTCGGCCAGCTTGGGTAAGGATTCCGTTGATAGCGGTATTCGCGCCGTCATGTATGGCGGTATTGCTGTGCTTATCTTCATGGCCGTTTATTACAAGTCATGCGGCATCATTGCTAACCTGGCGTTACTGTTGAATTTGATC
>JAPKCZ010000125.1 GCA_028822745.1 Kiritimatiellia bacterium
CACAGGAGCGCCGTTAGTGGGCGTCATCCTAAACAAGATCAATATTACGCGGGATTATGGTTACTTCTACCATTACAGCTACCAGTATTATCAACCGCGCGGACACGAGCGCGATCGTCGCCAACAGGCCGAAAAAGCCCCGAAAAGAAGTCCGAAGAGCCAATCGAAAGCGGACAAGAACCCGGCATCGAAAGCATAATGACAGCCCTTAAAGAACACACACAGTCCCGTGTCTCACAACGTGGCAAATATATGGCACACGTGACACTTGTGTTCATCGTGGCCATCACCGCCCTCACTACGGGTTGTACATCGGTCAACAAGCACCAGAGCGTGACACGCTATCGACCGGATGTCCCCGCACGTGAACGTAAGCCCTGGATTTGGGCAGACACCCTCGCGGCCTCCGGCCTACAGGCGCCACTGCCGACCCCCAGCACGGACATCAATGCAACGAACACTGCGGTTGCGGCAGATCGACACGTGAAGGGCTCTAGGCCAGCAACAGAGCAACGTATTTTACACACTGGAGACGCCGTCATCATTACGTTGCTAACGCTCACGCAATCGAACGACTACCAGGAAGACATTGACTCTGATGGTGAAGTAAAGCTCATCTACCTTGGGAACGTACAAGTTTCAGGAAAAACAACATCCGAAGCAGAAACGTTGATTGAAAATCTGTATATCAAAAACGAAATTTACACGGATATCAATGTCAGCATACGTGCCCAGAAAGTAACGTATTTTATACGCGGGGAAGTTAAGGCGCCACA
Source organism: Kiritimatiellia bacterium (assembly GCA_028822745.1). Lineage (GTDB taxonomy): Bacteria > Verrucomicrobiota > Kiritimatiellia > UBA8416 > JAIOPI01 > JAPKCZ01. Next base: position 777 of record JAPKCZ010000125.1, read on the forward strand.
GCAATACGTGCTTGCCCCACCCAAAAATTTAATGCAAGCGATTGCGGAAGCCGGCGGGTACGCACTTTACGCGAATGAAAAGAAAATAAGTATCCGACGTGACAATAGGCTTCTCTGGTATAATGGAAAGAATATTTCAAGCGGGAAAGATCAAGCACCTCTGATTCAAGGCGGAGACATCATTGTCGTCGAACAGAAGATTTTCTAATGGCGCATCCGGACGATGTAAATTCGGCGATGTATCAACAGGAGACCGAGCAGCGTGAACGCAGGAATGATTAGATTATTGTGCTGCCAGCTTTTGACGACGTTGGTCGTGTTCAACATCGCGGGCTGCTCAACCAGTCCCCCAACCGCCCATACCACAGAAACGCCCGACCTACCTGTAAAACGGGTCTCGACCCAGAGACAGGTCGCCCTCTCAGCCACACAGCTCGAAGCGTCATTGATTTGCAGACAGATAGCACTGCAAGCCACACACAACGCCTTCGCTGCGGAAAAAGAACAGAAAAAAAAGCTCTTTCAAGCACTGGACAATGGGAGCATCGCCGACATTCAAAGCGGTACGGACGAAGCAGACCAAGCCACCGAACGACTGCGCGAGGCCATTCAACTCTCTTCAAAAATCGTTCAACTCAACGCGGCAGCACGTACGGCACAGGAAGCGGCCGAACACAACCTGCAAGCCGCGATGCGCACAGAGCTAAAAGCGGACGCCCTCAAAGCACTCAAAAAAGCCAATCGGGAATCGAAGACGGCAATTGATCTTGTTGAAAAGGCCCGAGACCTGTCGGACAAGCTCAAAGAAGTCTGGCTCGTTCGAGAACCTCGACCTAGAACGGGACAACAACCACCAGCGCAGACAAACGCAGCCATCCAGCCTGAGGTTTCCGTCCCATGAGAGCATTCCGAGCGAGTCTATGGCTTGCATTGGCAATGGCGGCCGGTTTCAGCGTCATTTGGAGCGCACGCTCTGCCCTTGGACAAGGCATCTATTTTCAAACCCGATACAGTCATTCCCCATCGCTCGGCCTTTCCCCTGAGCGCCCTGCCGGCGAACTCGCGCGACGCCGACTAGATCTGGCAGGCCTGTCATTTCGCCTCAACCCCGTGAACTTTCGCGTATGCCGCGTCGCGACTGATATTGCGTTCAAAACATGCCGCGACATCGATATCAAAGAACACGACGTCACCTTGGACGAAATGACGATGTGGTGCGACCGGGGCCTGGACCTCAACAAATACAACCGCCACCTGCGCTACATCGAAGCAGAAATAATTGCAGCAGAGTCCCCTGCCAAAGCACTAGAACGCTGGACCGACTATGTCGCTTGGGATTTTTGGGACCCCTTCAATCACTACTACATGGTCGAGTTGCTGGCCCGCTCCGGGCGCTATTCCGATGCTTTCAAGGAAATGGACTTCCTAAAGGGAAAAGAATACAGCGAAGACGCAAAACGTATCATTCGCGATTCATGGGTCGCAGAGAAGCGACGCGCCAAAGCCTATATACGTGAGCTCGATCGCTGATACGCCGCCACTTCAAGGCTAACGCCGACCATCAGTAAAACAACGACTGTGCTCCACCCCAAACGCTTCGTACGCTTCGATATCGCTTTGCGCTTCGCCACAGATACGCTTGCTTTGACGATATCACTCTGGTGAACGCCATCGACAACACTGTCCAATTGCACATACACCGCGTATCGGCTTCCAGGGGTCGCCCACTTGTTTTTGATACCTATATCAAGATCCACGCTGGCGCCACCATCCAATCGAATCTCTCCAAAACCATTTTCACTCGCGAACTCATCAGGCAGAATGACGCGGTAACGAAGGTCAAGCGGATGCGCCTCGCTTGACACAAGCCGTAGTTTCATGTCCGAGTCATTGGCGATTGATATCGAGCTAAGTTCTCCAGAAACCGCCATTCCAAACCCTGGGTCCCCTGTCACCACGGGAATCGTCTCGCACGTGCTTAACATATCCCCACCCGTACTCGTGTAGCGTAAGCGCAATGCGACGGTGTGCATGCCGCTCACCGGGGGTAGGTCCTCAATGACAACGGAACATGTTACGGTCGTTTCAGGCGCCACATCCTGCACCATCGTCCCCAGAACCCGGACGTCTCCCAGCTGGGCCTCCACCTGCAGGGTCTCAACCACCTCGTCGCCCTTGTTGACCACATGAACAGTGACTGTCGCAGCACCATGTGAAAAGCGTGCAGACGCTCTTGAGGCAAGCTTGAGGTAGGACGCTGACGCCGTATTCATCGCCGCCATCAACACAGCCAACGTGCTCAGACGTACTCCCCAAAGTACAGAGCCGCGCATTACAGATAGATCTACAGAACGCATATGAGTAGTATAGACAACTAGAGAGACGGAACCCCAGCGCAATATGCACCTCAAATTGTGCAACCCAAGTGCCTTACGATTGCGTTGAACCCATTTTGATCCTTGAAGGAAACTTACCGCATGCCATAGGCTGCAAGCTAACGGTGAGCTACGCGAACCAGACAGGAGCAGACTTATGACCGACAAAGCCGACCATGCCATATCAACAGACTCCCTAATGACAGAGGAGCGCACGTTTCCACCATCGCAAGCTGCGGTTGATCGCGCCTTGGTCAACGCCGAACAGTACGACGCTATGTACAAACGATCCGTCGAAGACTCGGATGGCTTTTGGCTCGAGCAAGCACAGACGCTCGACTGGACCAAAGCACCGACGATCGCGCGCGAATACACGTGGGACACGGCCAACCGCCACATCGAACACACATGGTTCAAAGATGGCGAAATGAACATTAGCGTCAATTGCCTCGATCGACATTTGACGACCGAGCGGCGTACGAAACCAGCCCTGATGTGGCAAGGCGAACCCGAAGAGGAGTCCCAGTCATGGAGCTATGAAGCGCTGCATGCAGAAGTCTGCAAGTTCGCCAACGTGCTCAGGTCGTACGGCATCAAAAAGGGCGATCGCGTATGCATCTACATGCCCATGGTGATTGAACTTCCCGTCGTCATGCTGGGCTGCGCACGTATCGGAGCCATTCATTCCGTTGTTTTCGGCGGCTTCAGCGCGGACGCGTTGGCAGATCGCATCAACGACTCGGAATGCCGCATGCTGGTGACTTCAAATGTCTCGCTGCGCGCTGGCAAGGAAATCCCGCTAAAAGGCATATCCGACGAAGCCCTCACCAAAACACCCTGTATCGAAAAAGTCATCGTATTGAAGCGTAACGCGACACCGTGCACCATGCACGAGACACGCGACGTTTGGTACCACGATGCCATGAAGAATGCGTCTGCAACATGCGAACCAGAAGTCATGAATGCGGAAGACCCTCTGTTCATTCTCTACACCTCGGGTTCCACAGGAAAACCCAAAGGCGTTGTCCACACAACGGCGGGATACTTACTGCACGCCTCACTAACGCATAAATACGTCTTCGACATTCATGATGACGATATTTACTGGTGCTCGGCCGACATCGGCTGGGTCACCGGACACAGTTACATCGTTTACGGGCCACTGGCCAACGGCGCAACCAGCGTGATGTTCGAGGGCGTACCAACCTACCCAGACGCAGGCCGTTTTTGGCAAGTTTGCGAGAAATACAAGGTCACCGCGTTCTACACAGCACCGACCGCGATACGCGCCCTGATTCGCCTCGGCGATGAATGGCCCGCCAAGTACGACCTGAGTGACATGCGTGTTCTCGGTAGCGTCGGCGAGCCAATCAACCCAGAAGCATGGATGTGGTACTACCGCGTCATCGGCGGTGAGCGATGCCCTATCGTCGACACATGGTGGCAGACAGAAACCGGCGGCGTTCTCATTTCCCCATTACCCGGCGCACACACACTTAAACCTGGCTCCGCCTTGCGTCCTTTCTTCGGCGTCGAACCGCTCATCCTGCGTGATGATCGCTCAGAATGTGATCACAACGAAGGCGGCAAGCTCTGCATTAAGAAACCATGGCCAGGCATCATGCGTACCATGTGGGGCGATCATGAGCGTTTTGTCGACGTCTACTTCTCATTATACAACGACCTCTATTTCACCGGCGACGGATGCCGCACGGACGCAGACGGCGACTACTGGTTGATGGGCCGCGTCGACGACGTGGTTAACGTCTCAGGACATCGCATTGGTACAGCCGAAGTCGAAAGTGCGCTGGTCAGTCATGCCAACGTCGCCGAGGCCGCCGTGGCGCCGATGCCGCACGACATCAAAGGACAGGCCCTTTACGCCTTTGTAACGCTTGTCAATGGCGTCGAAGAAAGTGCGGAATTAAAGGCCGAACTGATCAAGCACGTCCGCTCGGAAATTGGCCCAATCGCCCAACCTGACAAAATTCAATTCGCTCCGGCCCTACCCAAAACGCGCTCCGGAAAAATCATGCGGCGCATTCTTCGGAAAATAGCAGAAAATGCGACGGACCAAATCGGCGACACAACGACATTGGCAGATCCGTCCGTGGTGGACGCACTGGTGGCGGGCAAGCAATAGTCGCTTCACGCATGCTTTGCAAAACAAGCCGGCTTTACCAACGTCGAAGCGGAACCTATTCCCACTCGATCGTTGCAGGCGGCTTGGAGCTGATATCGTAGACGACGCGATTGATACCGCGGACTTCGTTAATAATGCGGTTGGATATCCGTGCGAGCGTTTCGTACGGCACCTGAACCCAATTGGCCGTCATGCCGTCGACACTTTCGACAACGCGTAGCGCAGCCACATTTTCATAAGTTCGGGAATCACCCATAACGCCAACCGTTTGCACCGGAAGTAACACGGCAAAGGATTGCCAGATATTGACGTGATCGGGAAGTTTCTGCATTTCCTCCTGCACACGTAAATCAGCCTGTTGCAAAATTTCAACGCGTTCCGCCGTGACTTCACCCAAAATACGTACGGCAAGCCCCGGCCCAGGGAAGGGTTGACGATTGATCAAAGCCTCAGGCAACCCCAACTCCCGCCCGAGCAGTCGCACTTCATCTTTGAAAAGCTCTTTCACGGGTTCAATCAGATCAAATGCTAGATCGTCAGGCAATCCACCCACATTGTGATGGCTCTTTATGGTGACCGAAGGCCCACCCAGCGGCGAAACGCTTTCGATGACATCTGGATAAAGCGTGCCCTGCGCAAGAAAATCAATGTCGCCCAGTTTGCGAGCCTCTTCGGAAAAGACATCAATAAAGGTATTGCCGATTATTTTTCGTTTTGCTTCCGGATCCGTGACGCCTTTGAGTTTATCGAGAAACAGATCTTCGGAATGCGACACATGTAGATCCAAACCAAAGTTTCCACCAAAGATGCGTTCAACATCCGCGGCTTCACCATGACGTAAAACGCCGTTGTTCACAAAAACACAATGCAACTGGTCACCGATCGCCTTGTGCAGCAGCAGTGCGACAACCGAAGAGTCTACGCCGCCACTTAACCCGCATATCACATGACGGTCGCCAACCTTCGCGCGAATGTCACGAATGCCTTCTTCGACGAACTGCGCCATTTGCCAATCGCCTTTGCATTTGCAAACGTCGAAAACGAAACGCTTGAGAATCTCGGCGCCGTGCTGTGTGTGTA
>JAPKCZ010000126.1 GCA_028822745.1 Kiritimatiellia bacterium
TGACATCCGGGGTCCCCACGCCGGTTTTCATCGCGACGGTAAGCTTATCGCCCATTTCCATGAAACCAAAAGCGTGGATGTCGGCGTCGAAGTGCGTATCCACCTGCTTGTACGCCTTGACCATGTTCTCGTAATATTGCTTGTCCTGGTAGGAACTGATCCAGATCGTCACCGGATCCGCAAAAGCAAGACTGGCAACACACAGGGCGATACAGATAGAGAGTAATGTTTTCACTTGGTATCCTTACAAAATTACAAAATTCACTATTCAGGACCAACTTTAGGCAGACGTAACCAGCGCAGTCTGAATTATATCAGTCCTGATTCGCTTCCATCTCGGCAGGCGTCGGGGTCTTGGAAGGCACGCCTTTTTCGGGAACATCAACACCGGCCGACCACACGATCGCATTCAGGACGACTTTACGGAAGTTATCATCTTTCCAGTTGCGATGAAAATGCCCGCCGGTAAACCCAAACCCACGGCCACCCTCCGGACGCTCATAGGCCCAACCGACATGCTGAATTTCGCCAGCGGCGACCGCTTTGCGAACATGCGGATTTCCGCTATGCGCGCCATCGCCGCGCTGCATCGTTTCGACAGGGGGACGCGCGGAAAGAATGGGCGTCACGCCTTTCATTCCCTCTTTGAATCGCATATGGAAATACCATTCATCCTGGAGTTCAAAGGGTGCGACACCGCGACTGATCGGGTGATCCGGAAATGTTTCAAACTTGGCGGTCCAATGTGGGTTGACCGACCAGTGCGGCTCAAAGTATCCGCCCATCCAATCGAGAAACTTGTTGCCGGGCTCCCCCTTTACGGTTTCGACCCCGTAGTGAAGACACACCAATCCAACCTTTTTCTCAGCAAGTCCGTCGAACTGGTCAAGATTGTGGTTCAACATGTGCCGTTTGCCGCCGTCGCAATAGATAACGACCGTACGCACACCTTCAAACGCCGCTGCGTCTTTCGGCCAGCCGCTTGTGACCGTGGCCTTCACCGTCGGAACGTTCTCATTGAGCGCCTTGGCCAAAAGCATGCAACCGGCACGATGCTCATGGGCGCCGCGACCGTGACTGGGGCCGCCCGCCAGGAACAAAACCTTTGACGGTTCAGCCGCCTTAACGTCCTGCATGCCCAATCCTCCCAAAATCAACACTACAAAAAATATACCCGTGCGTTTCATTCAATACTCCTAATAGATAATAATGATGACTCCAATTCGATGCGTCTCACGAAAGGCTCGATACAGTCTAAGTGAATCACCCATTGCACAGTCGAATCAACTCCAAACCACTTGGCGCATCATGCGCGATGTGATGATTCTCGAGCGGCAAGAAGGCTACACGAATGCAACCTCAGCCGTAGAGCGGACCGAAGTTTTCACAGGCGCGGTAATCAGCACCCTCCAGATCGGCCGTGCCAAACCCATTCCATGAGGCTGGGCGGAAGATTTTCGCTTCATCCACGTTGTGCATGTAAACCGGAATGCGCAGCATCGCGGCGAGCGTAATCAAATCCGCGCCAATGTGACCGTAACTGATAGCGCCATGATTGGCACCCCAGGCGTTCATCACCGAATAGGCATCCCGAAAGGGTCCCTTGCCGGTCAACCTGGGCGCGAACCACGTTGTTGGCCATGTTGGGTTCGTGCGCTCATCGAGCGTATCGTGTACTTTCTTAGGAAGCGCGACTGAATACCCTTCGGCGATTTGCAGCGCCGGACCCAGTCCGTCGAAAAGGTTGATACGACACATCGTCACCGGCATATTCCCTTTGGTACCATTAGTAAAGCGCGTCGACCAGCCACCGCCTGGGAAATACTCAGTGATGGACGGATGCCAGGTCGTGGCTTTGAGGCACTTCTTCACTTCGGCCGCCGTGATCTCCCAGAACGGCTTCATGACAGGCTTGCCCTTGCGCGACTGCTCGCCCGTCGCGTCCAAGGCGGCCGGACCCGAGTTAACCAGATGCAGAATGCCGCTGGAGGCCTTGCCTGTCAGCGTGTGGCGCGTGGCCTTTTTCACGGCCGAGGGACTCCAATAGGTGCGCACATCAGCGAAAATCTGAGCCGTATTCGTCAGCAAATAGTTAAACAGCATCGACGCCCCGTTGAGCGCATCGTTCTCGGTGGCGACCATATAAGGCGCACGTGTGCCGTTCCAGTCAAAGGACGTGTTCAACATGGCTTCCATGAAATCGCCGTTAGGCTTGTAGTCGGTCCACTGCCGCTGCCCTTGGAATCCACTGGCAATTGCATTGTGACCCTGAGCCTCTTCGCCATAGCCCATCTCGGCCAGCTTGGGATTACCAACCATCAGGTCGCGCGTAATCAAAGCCATTTTTATGGATGTCGCCCACTCCGCATCCAGGTCCTTGCGTGAACGTCGCATTTTTGGTGCGTTCCAATCTTTGCCTTCGGGACAATTTTCTTTCACCCAGGCGCGCGCTTTTTTGTACTCGGCCGGATCATAAATGCCTTTGTCAATGCGCCGCAACACTTCGGTCATGTCAATCGTTTCAACACGCATGCCCAGATACTTTTCGAAGAACGGTTGGTCAACGATCGATCCGGCGATGCCCATGGAGCAGCCGCCCATCGACAGATAGGATTTGCCGCGCATGGTCGAAACGGCCAAGGCCGCGCGCGTAAAGCGCAGCAGCTTTTCTTTGACGTCAGCAGGAATGCGGGTGTCGGTGGCCTCCTGTACATCGCGCCCATAAATGCCAAACGCAGGAATCCCCTTCTGGCAATGCCCGGCAAGCGTGGCAGCCAGATAGACAGCCCCTGGACGCTCAGTTCCGTTGAACCCCCAGACCGCTTTGGGCCGAGTCGGATTCATGTCCATGGTCTCAGAGCCGTAGCACCAGCACGGCGTAATGGTCAGCGAGACACCAACGTTTTCACGGTTGAAAAAATCTTCGCAGGCGGCGGATTCAACGACACCACCAATAGTCGACTCTGCAATGACGCATTCGACGGGACTGCCATCCGGATAGCGCAGTTCTTTGGCGATCAGCTTGGCCACTGATGCGGCCTGATTCATGGTCTGCTTCTCGAGTGACTCACGCACACCACCCAAGCGCCCGTCAATGGTTGGTCGAATGCCGACTTTGGGAAAGGATCCACTCCAGCGCGCTACTGTATTCTTGCTCATCTAGACTCCTGAATTCTGTTTAGCTGAAAATCGGCGTCCAGACTGGCAGTTTGCCCAGATGAAAACAACTGCAAATGGTCGCTCCCACCCGGATTTCGCCTCGACCAGACGGCTACATCGGCACGTTCTCAGGCAGACACACAAAGGACTCGACCGGGATGGATTCGGGATCATAGGTGCCCAGCAGGTCAGCGGGCATTAAGCGCTGTTCACGCGTGCCCCACCCCAGCGTCCACGCCAGATAGCCCACAAGTTGATCGGGTGCCATGCCCTGCTCACGCAGGGAAGCGACGCGTGTATCACCATGCCGCTTGGCCAGCCGGCGGCCATCTGGCCCCACCATGAGGGGCGTATGAATATAGGTCGGCCGAGGTAGCCCCAAGGCCTCCGCCAAAAGAATCTGACGATGCGTCGCGGGCAACAAGTCTTCGCCGCGCATCACCTCGGTCACGCCCATCGCGGCGTCATCAACCACAACGGCCAGCATGTAACCGGCTCCGTCGGGATGACGGGCGATCACAAAATCGCCCACATCATCCGCCACAGACAAGATCTGCTCGCCGTACACGCCGTCAACAAAACGCGTGCTGCGCCCTTCTGGACTTTTAAAACGCCAAACCGGCATCCGACCTTCACCAAGATGTGCCTGAGCGGCAGCAAAACTTTCAAAGACGCCTCGGCATGTGCCTTCGTAACGCATGCCATATTCGTTTGCATGTGGGGCGCTTTGCGCGTTCTCAACGTCCTTGCGTGAGCACACGCAAGGATACAGAAGCTCCTGCCGAATCAGTTCATCGAGTGCGCGGCGATAATCGCCCGTGCGTTCGGATTGCTCATAAGGAGCAAGCGCGCCTTCGCACCCCGGACCCTCGTCCCAATCGAGCCCCATCCAGACGAGGTCATCTTGCGCCTGTTGCGCTGCCCCTGATTTCACTTTGGGGTGATCCAGATCCTCCAGGCGGTAAATCAATGAGCCTTTGCGGGATCGAATCGAGAGCCAGGTCAGCATAAAGGTTCGTGCGTTCCCGAGATGCAGAGCACCCGTTGGGCTCGGCGCTAGACGTCCGCGAAGCGGAGGCGATGGCATTTCTGAATTCATGCGTGCCTGCTTATCAATCACACCAGATTGTAGCGCCCAGGAGCGATGATGTGGTTGGGATCAAAGACCGATTTCATCTCGCGCACGACCTGCCAGAAGGGATCGTCCGCATTCACAAAGCGTTGCATCTCGTGAATGCCTAAACGGTACGGCAACAGTCCTTGGGCCACGAAAGCATCCTGCAGGGCCGCCACGCAGGCATGCGCGGCGGCAACCTTCGTTGCATCGCCGCGATCGAAGGCAACGTTAATAACGCCTTCAAGACAGGCCGTATTAATCATATTAAAGGTGATGTAGGGCACAAATCCATGGCGTGCGCACACGTCTTCCGTCAGACGCACCGCATCCGCCGTTTCTGCGCCGCTCATGGGGATGATCGGCAGACAATAGAGTACGCCAGCCCGGCCTGCGTCAGGATTTGGCGCCGCATCGGTCGACGCCTCCTGACCGGCCGACCAATACACGGCCTGCATCGTGGCGTTGGTCGGTTCGCCCTTCGACAACCCGAACAAGGGTCGGATCGCATTGGCCATCATCCATTTTCGTTTCATCGCTGGGAGAAATGACAAGCGCGAAGCAAGCGACGTCAACGTATTCAGTTTGGCATCGCTCAAAAACGAGACCTGCGCAACGCCCGCAAGCGCCGAGCGAATCTCGCGGCGCGCCAGTGCGAGCTGTGCCGACGATCCGAAGATGCCGCCGACAGCGCTCCATGGGCCAAATCCTTCCTTATCGAGCATCTCGGTAATTTCTGCACGTTGGGCAGCCGTGTCGCTCGACGGCAATTGGTCCGCCAGCAAAGGCGCGATGGTCGACCGCGTTCGCTCCTGATTACCGATATGAATCGCCGTCTGCACAATGCCGCTCTTACGCAGTGTGGTTAGCGCCTGAACAAAGTCGGCCAAGCGGGATGCATCGCTAATCTTGGCCAGCATGGCCATGTGGTCTGCCGCGCGCGGGATCAATTTAAAGGCAATGGCGGTGACGATTCCGAAATTGGCCTGCATGAAGACACCGGTCAAATCGGGACCCAGCCCGTGGCTGTACAGGTCCCGCGCGCGGGCGCCTTCAAAATGCGCGTATCCCGTGCGGACGATTCGGCCGTCGCCGAGCACGACTTCGAGCCACAAAATGTCATCGGCGCGCGAGGCAAAGTAGCCCACGCCACGCTCCAGTGTGTTTCCGACAATGCTCGTGTCCCGCGCGGAACCGGTCACATTGAATACGGCCGCGACGTTCTCTGATTTCAGGTGATCGAACAGTTGCCCCTGCGTGACGCCGGGTTCGATCACAGCCACATGGTGCGTATCGTCCAGAGAGCGAACCGTGTTCAATCGGCGCAGATCAACAATGACGGCACCGTCTTCAACCGGAAGGCGCGACCCCATGCCCCAGTTTTTTCCGGTGCTGATGGGATAGAGCGGCGTGCGATGGGTATTGGCCACGCGAATCAGGGCCTGCACGTGTTCCACAGAATCAGGAAGCAACACACCTGCGATTTGGCGCTCGAAGGCTGACGTGTTCTCCTGATAGGCAACGAGGTCGTCGGGCGCATGCAACACATACGCGTCACCCAGAAGGGCCTGCCACTCACTTAACGCTTCAAGGTTCAATCGGGGATCGTCCTTTCGTACGGCCTCAATTCGATGCCAAGGCGGCGTTCTTTTTTTCCATCTGCCAGAAGGGGGTACCAAGCGTCGGTGTACTGGGGCACGCCATGTCGCGTTGCGGCATAATGCCTGCTTCAAACGCGGCGCGCCCAGCCTGCACAGCCTGACCAAAAGCCTGCCCCATCGCAACCGGATCTTCGGCCAGCGCAATGGCACTGTTCACAAGAACACCATCAAAGCCCATTTCCATCACCAGCGCCGCATCGGAAGGACGCTGTAAGCCGGCGTCTACGACCAAGGTCGTATCCGGCAAGCGTTTGCGTAAGGTCTCAAGGCCAAATCGATTCAAAACGCCCTGCCCGGAGCCAATGGGCGAAGCCCACGGCATCACGACCTGACACCCTGCTTCAACCAAAGCGTTGGCCACGACAAGATCCTCTGTCGTATACGGCAAC
>JAPKCZ010000127.1 GCA_028822745.1 Kiritimatiellia bacterium
AGGTCGACAGGAAGTCCAAAACGGATCGCGTCGTCACAGGATCATAGAATTCCGCCCCGCCTGCAGGGATGGGCCGCTGCCCGAAGAACAAACATTTGAATGAGTTCCTAACGTTGCGCCCGTCGACGTGCCATTTCCCTGTCTGATAGGCGTTGTAGCCGTTGGCGTTGAGAATCTGGCCTAGGTCCGGGATATCCTCGTGCATGCAACCGCCATTGAACGGCACGCCTGTCTCAGACGAATACACCCCCGTGGCCCAACTAGACCGGGCTGGCGCACAAACCGGGTCTGTGCAGTAGCTGCGCATGAAGCTGACGCCGTTTTCGATGATCCGGTCGATGTGCGGGGTGTCGACGCAGTGGTTGCCGTAGGCGCTGATCGCATTCCAGGTCTGCTGATCCGTATTCAGGAAGATGATGTTTGGCTTACTCATGTCGTCACCTCCGTCAACACAAAGGTGTTGAATACGTTGGACACGACCGCGACCTGCCCAGATTCATCCAACCACCAATAGCTAGGGACTTCCTTTGAACCGTACACCGCATAGCCATCCAGCTTGAGATGTTTCTGGGCCAGCTCAATGGTTGTGCGCCCAATTGCTGTAATCAGGCAGTTCAACTTTAGTTTCTCGAGATCCTCCAGCAGGTTGATGCCGGAAATATCGTTCTTAACAATCTCTCCCATGCAATCGAACAACGACCAGTTGCAGCAGACGGATTCCCCAGGCGGAAAATGAGCCGATGTAAACGTCAGTCGATCATTGACGCACAGTTCGATGCGGACTTCGGTTCCGCTTTCGACCAGAGCTCCGCCTGTCTGCATAGCCTTGTATAGGTCGCCGGCCCGGTTGGTGGTCTCCACAGACCATGGGCTTTGCAGGGCCCGTGTTGGATTCGCGTCGGTTTCGTAGTCGAGCTGCAAGTCCTCTCCCGACGCCTCGTTCGAATACGCGACCTGGTATCGGAATCGATCACCTGACAAGCGTGTTCTCTGCAACATCACCTTCCCAAAAGCCAGCACATCGCCGTCCCAACGATAGCCGCTCCAGTAGTTCGGAAGCGCCGTATATCGAAGTGTGCGGATGCCACCTGCAAGCTCGCCCGGCGGAGCGGAGCGGACAGACTCAAGACAGCCGAGCAGCTCTTCGCGGAAGCTCAACTTGGGTCCATGGTGGTAAGTGTGGTCGAAGGACCAGTGCAATGGAAATCGTTCGTTCATAAGTTTCTCCTGAACATGAAAGTTTCAACGCCCCTCGTCAACTCCTCACTCAAGGGTAGACCCGATCGCGTACTCAATTGTCTCTCACAGTCGAAGTCAGCGCCGCATTCCGCGCGACGCAGTCGCGCGGAACGAAACGCTTGAGAATTTTGATGTTCTGGCGCGATATCCAGCTCCGCTGGATTCGTGCAAGAATATCAAATAGCCTCCGAGCGCTGGTTGGGCTCTTCACTTCCGGAATAAGTCGCTATGAGTTCCCGTGCGCTCCAGCTTGAGGGAGGCTTTATCTATCGTGTAAACAAGGACCCAGTCAGGTTCGACATGACAATCACGTGCTGGTTTCCATTCCCCCACCAACGCATGATCCCCGTGTTTTACATCGAGTGTCTTTCCGGCAGCCAGGGCACTTACAATTCTTCGGAGTTTCGCGAGGTCTTTTCCTCGCCTCTTTAACTTCTTCAGGTCGCGACCAAATTGTGCGGTCTGGGAGACTTCCCTCATTTATCCCAACTCGCAAACATCTCATCCAAGGAGTCGAATTCCACGACATCCTTGCCCTGGCGACTTTTGCGGAGCGTCGACGCAGTCAGTTCATTTGGCACCTCTACGGCAAAAGGCAAGCCACCACGGAGCGAAATCTGGTTGTAGAATATCCGGATTGCTTCCGTGGGGGTGATGCCGAGGCGATCAAGAACCTTCTCGGCCTTGATCTTCGTTTTTGGTTCGATCCTTGCATGTATTACTGCTGTTTTCATGACGACAGTGTGTCACATATGCAACACAGGCACAAGATCTTCTTTGCCCAACAATAGTATTGGGCGGCTCGACTTCGTGAATACAACAAGGGTGGAATTATGGGTCTAGACCGTCAGTTCCGACAGCAAAAATGACCCGCATTGGCTGCCTAGAAAGACGTTTGGGTGCGGTTTCACGTGTTACTTGGAGCAAAACAACGGATCGCATTAAACCCGACGGCTTCCGAGAGGTTGCAACATGGTCCTTCTGTAACGTGCGAGGCCGCAACATCCTTGATTACGGTTTCAAAGTGCCCTTCTCGCATTGTCGCAATTAATGATTCTTCCGAGTATCCATCGCACATAAATTCGTCAGTGGTGCTAGGAAAAATGTAGCCACATGAGATTTGCTCGGGCACAAAAGCCTAATCGCCTGTCGGCGCGTCAGAGGGCTTCATTTCGGCATATTTAAACATGTTTTCGATACATGCCAAGGCGCCGTCGCGCACCGATGCGTCGATTTCAACACGGTCGTCATTGTCGGGTTGCTTAAGGACACGCAGGATGTCCTCCAACGTGTTCGACTTCATGTAGCGGCACTCGGTACAAGGACCAACGAACTTTTTATCAGGCATTTCAATTTCGGCACGTGACGCCAAACCACATTCGGTCAGCAGCAGATAGGCTTCATAGTCCGTGTCCTGCAAATATTGCATCATGCCCTTGGTGCTGGCCACAAAGTCAGCCTTCGCAATGATATCCGGAGCGCATTCAGGATGCGCAAGCACACGCACTTCTGGGTACTTTCCGCGCAGCTTCTCAACGCGATCTACATCGAAGGCCTCATGCACATAACAGGTTGCATCGTAGAGTTGAACGTCCTTTTTCACCCCACGCCGCGCGAGTTCGTCGCGCACATTCAATCCCATCAAACGGTCAGGCAGAAAATAGATCTTATCGGTCGGCAAACGCTCAATGATGTCGTAGACGTTGGAGCTGGTCACACAAACGTCGCATTCCGCCTTCACCGCCGCCGTGGTGTTGATGTAGCAGACAAAGGTGTGCTCGGGAAATTCAGCTTTCAGGCGACGTACATCCACGTCGGTCACGGCGTCAGCCAGCGAGCACCCGTTGTACTTGCTGGGCACAAAAACCGTCTTGTCAGGATTAAGGACCTTGGCCGTTTCGGCCATGAACTTGACAGCAGCGAAGACGATGATGTCCGCGTTGGTGCCCTTCGCGTCCTTGGCCAGCTTGTATGAATCGCCGACAAAATCACCGACGCCGCTGATGATCTGCGGATCAACGTAATAATGCGCCAAAATGACGGCATTTTTCTCTTTTTTGAGGGCGTTGATCTCATCAACGATGGGCGCCATATCCAGGCACTGCTTTTCCGAAAAGGGCCCCCCACTCCCGAACGCAAC
The DNA here is from genome assembly GCA_028822745.1 of Kiritimatiellia bacterium. Classification (GTDB taxonomy): domain Bacteria; phylum Verrucomicrobiota; class Kiritimatiellia; order UBA8416; family JAIOPI01; genus JAPKCZ01. The sequence goes on from JAPKCZ010000127.1 coordinate 3,380, forward strand.
ATGCTGCAGTTCTTGGTAAAGTAGTTCAGCCGTTGACATTGGCCACCTCGGGGTCTTCCACCCCCAGCGAACGAATCATGTTGAACGGATACAAACCCGTGTCATGACCGTCAGACCACTTAATCTGAACAGCGTAGTTGCCGATCGTTTTCACTTCCATTGCACAGATTCGATCGGAAATGTCGGATGCCAAAATTTTGCGTTCATTGGTCATTTCATCGACACAATTCGCACATCCGCAGTGCAGACGCAAGGCATGATTCTCTACACGGCTGATCTTTCCGTCTGGCCAAGTCAACACAATGTGCTTTGCGTTAAAATCAATGCGCGGTCGGCCGAGGTTTCCGGCCTTTGTTTTTCCCAATGCCATGATCACAGCATCAGCGACCGGCCCAGGGATGTCGGAGGCCGAAAGCGCTGCGAGTGGACCACTCATTAGCGGACTGATTGGAATGTCCGCAAGCGGCTCGATACCGAAACGCTGCTGCAGCGCACGCGATCCAGATTCACCGAAAACGTAGTGCTTTTCACCGCAGCCTGGGCAGCTGAAGTAGGCCATGTTTTCAATAATCCCGAGGACGGGTACGTTGACCTTGTCGAACATCCGAATGCCTTTGCCGACATCGGCCAGCGACAACTGATGCGGAATCGTGACAATCACGGCCCCGTCCAACTGAATGGACTGCGTGATCGTTAGTTGAATGTCGCCCGTGCCCGGTGGAAAATCGAGAAAAAGATAGTCGAGCTCGCCCCAGTCAGCCTGATGCAACAATTGCTGAACAAGCTGGGTGACCATCGCGCCGCGCATGACGGCGGGGGCATCCTTTAGCGCGAAACCGAAGGAGATGACTTTGAGCCCATCCACTTCGACCGGCAGAATCATTTCGTTTTCCGTGCCCTTGAGGTCCTCGTCCTGAAGCGAAAAAAGCGTCGGCACGGATGGGCCGTAGATATCGGCATCCAGAAGGCCTACGCGATGACCGCGTGAAGCGACTTCTTTGGCTAACATGGCCGCCACAGTCGATTTCCCAACGCCACCTTTGCAGGAGCTAATGGCCACAATGGCGCCAACCTTGTCCAGCCCGCTCTCCTTGCTGCCACCGCGTGACGCATTCTGGCCACGCGCCGTCATGGTAACCGCTACCGACGTGACACCGTCTAACGCAGAGACCGCAGATTCAGCAGCACGCTTGAATTGATCTTTTACAGGGCAAGCGGGGGTCGTCAGTTCGATATTGAAGGCCACGTGTCCATTTTTAATCGACATTTCCTGGACGAAACCAAGCGAAACGATGTCCTGGTTGAAGTCTGGATCGATGATGGCACTTAATGCCTGTAATACCTCTTCATTGGTGGGCATGAGTCTGTAGATTCCTTGGTGGGATGGTTTCGGGTTAACGGTGGATTGAGTTAGGCGGCCTGAACTTTGATCTTCGGGTCGTACTCCTCGCGTAATATTTCTTGAATCAGTTGGAGCGTGCCTGCTGTCGAAGATGAACAATTCCCGCAGGTGCCGTGATAACTCAAGAGCAGTTCGCGCGATTCTGGGTCGAACGACAGCAGTTCAACTTCACCGCCATGACTGTGAATGTAGGGGCGAATCGTCTGCGTCAGCACGTTGTCGATCACGATCATCTCATCGGCACCCACGTCACTACCGTCAGCACGGATGACCTTCTTTGCTGTGTCTCCGGGCTTGGCTGCCAGCGGCATTTCGGGGTCATGATCATTGATCTGCGCCTGAATCACCTCTTGAATTTTTGGCTCCAGCGCGTCCCACTCAACCTCACGGGAGCGCGTGACAACGAGCACGTTTTCAGAAAAATAGATTTCAGCAATGCCCGTAAGCGAAATCAGCGCAGCGGCCATCGGGATATGCCGACACTGTTCCTCACGAGCAAAACTGACAGTGCCTTCGCGCTTCAGATTGAAGGGGAAAATGAATTTGAAAGCACGTGGGTGTGCCGTGGGTTCAATAACAATGGTATCTTGGGTATCTTGAGTTTCATTCATAGGATCACATTTTGTTTTCGGTTGAAACGCGTGACTCGCCCTGCAGCGCACTGTGCATGGCATGCCAAGGCAAGGCCGCACATTTAACGCGAGCGGGGTAACGCCATACACCGGCGAACACACGTAATTTTCCAAGTGACGATAGTGGCGCCTTGTCTTTGTTTTCTCCGAGCACCAGATCGTGAAAGTTCGCGAATGAGGCTTCGGCCTCAGCAACAGTCATTCCGACGAGTGCATCGGTCATCAAGGAACCTGATGCTTTGGAAATGGCACACCCTGCCCCATGAAACGCCACGTCTTCGATGACACCGTCATCGGTCATGGTAATATAGATCGTATACGCATCGCCACAGAGCGGGTTCAAACCTTCGGCAACATAGGTCGCATCCTCCACTTTTCGAAAATTATGCGGAGAGCGGTTATTGTCCAGAATAACCTGTTGATAGAGTTCGTCGGAAATGGCCGTACTCATCCCATGATCTCCTGTGCACGAATGACACCGGCTGCAAGTTTATCGATTTCCTCAAGCGTGTTGTAAATGGAAAACGCCGCTCTAACCGTGGCAGGAACTTCAAATCGATCCATGATCGGCTGCGTGCAATGATGCCCGGTGCGCACCGCGATGCCTTCAACGTCCAGCAAGGTACCCATATCGTGTGCATGAATATCGCCCGCGAGGAACGAGACAACGGCGGCCTTCACCGGTGCGGTGCCAATGATGCGAACATCCGGAATGGACGACAACACCTGCGTCGCATGCTCGAGCAGTTCACGCTCATGCCGTACAATCTGGTCAAAGCCCAATTCGCGTACATACTCCACCGCAGCACCGAGCCCAATCACTCCCGCGATGTTGCCTGTGCCCGCCTCAAACTTGGTGGGGGCCTGCGCGTAGGTCGTCTTCTCAAAGGA
>JAPKCZ010000128.1 GCA_028822745.1 Kiritimatiellia bacterium
GCACTTTGCGACATGCCGAAATCGCAAACGACCACGCCATTTCAATCTTCAGATACGACGACGGCATGATGGCTGAAGTATCGGACTCTTTCTGCTCTGTCGGCAGCGAAAACACGACCGAGATCACCGCCGAGAAGGGATCCCTGGTTCAGAACTACGGCGACGCGGTCAGTGCGAAGTCTCGATCAGACGACGGTTCGACTTGTTTGAAATGGATACTGGAGGACGATGAGGGCTGGACCCTCAGCGACGACCCCGGCGTAAGCCATCAGGGCGAACGAATTGCGGCCCTGGCGAAGCCACTCGCCGACTTTTTACACCACAGGCGCCCTGCCCTCGCGACCGCCGAAGAAGGACGCGATGTGCTGCGCATGCTGCTGGCTTGCTACGACTCAAACGAACGAGGACAACGCATTAAACTGTAACCCCATACAAGAAGGAATTACGACCATGGCCAAACAACCCAACATACTCCTGATCGGCATTGACTCACTTCTATCAACGCATATGAGCTGTTACGGATACGGCCGGCAGACGACGCCACATATCGACAAATTCGCTGAAGGCGGCACTTTGTTCGAAAATCTTCATACGGCGAATGTGCCCACCACGCCCAGCTATACGGCAATGCTGACGGGAATGGACATCTTTACAACGCAGTGTGTGGCCCTACGCCACCACGGGCCTTTGGCCAAAGGCGTTAAAATGTTGCCGCAAATTTTGCGCGGCGAAGGCTACAACACGACGGCCATCGGGGGTGGCACTGAGAATGTCGCCTGGAAGGGATTCGACAAGTACCTGCCCTACCAAGCCTGGAGCGCAGGGCCTGGTGCGCGCCTGCCCAAAGCACACGCACTCAACGAAGTGGCTGTACCCGAGTTGGATCGTTTGGCCAAATCGAAGAAGCCCTTCTTCTTGTTCCTGCGCCACATGGATCCGCACAGCCCCTACCTCCCGCCAGAGCCCTTCGATCGCATGTTTTATCACGGCAATGAATTTGATAAAAAGAACAAATCCATGAAGCCCGTCTTTGACTTTGCGCCTTTTGCCGACTACTTCCGCGAATGGATGCCGGCGGGCTTAACCGACAAAGACTACGTCATCGCACAGTACGATGGCGCCATTGCCTACATGGACAGCTGCATTCAACGCCTGTTTTCTCAATTGGAGGAGCTGGGCATTCTGGACGACACAATTGTGGTCATCAACGGCGACCACGGGGAAACACTCTACGACCACGAATGCTGGTTTGACCACCACGGCGTCTATGACGTCACCCTGAAGGTGCCGCTGATCATCCGTTACCCAAAGAAGATGCCTGCACGCAAGCGGGTCGCGGGCTACAACCAGCACAAAGACTTGGTCCCCACCTTGCTCGAACTGGCCGGCATCAAGTCAGACATCAAGTTTGATGGAAAATCCCTGATGCCCATGGTCAAGGGCAAGAAATCGAGCCACGAGTCCTCATTCTACATCACGGAATGCACATGGATGCGCAAGCACGGTTGGCGCACGCCTGAGTGGAAACTGATTCAAGCGCTCGAGCCTGATTTTCATTTCAAACCCGAAATCGAATTGTATAATTTGATCGAGGATCCCGATGAGAACATCAACCTCGCCAAGAAGCGTCCTGATATCGTCGATTCACTGATGCAGCAGATGCAGGATCATATCGCGCGTCGCAAAAAAGAGACGGGCAACGAGAACCCTATGGACTTCCAAAAGAATTGGGCCGGTGGCGGCATCGACACTTTTGAGTCGAGCCAGCACGCCTATGACACGCTCCATATTGGAGATGCGGCCTCGGCCCAGAAGCTGCAGGAAAAAACAGCCAAGAAATAGATTCAGATCGAAGGCAAGGATTGCAAATGCAACAGGTTGGCGTTGTTGGGCTAGGCCCAATCGGGAATCGGCACGCGACTATTTACGCGGCGGACCCCGGTGCTGAATTAGTGGCGGTGTGCGACATTGACCGTGCGCGGGCAGATGCCGCGGCCGCACGCTTGGGGGTCCCTGCCTTCTATTCGGTGCCTGACATGCTGTCGGGTGCCAAATTGACCATGGCCAGCGTGGCCACGGGCGGCATCGAGTACGGCAGTGACCACTACGCGCCTACGATGCAGGCGCTTGAGGCCGGGTTGCACGTGCTGGGCGAAAAGCCGATCAGTAACGAGATTGGTCCCGCGGAAGAAATGGTGGCCTTGGCCGCGAAAAAGGGGGTCTGCTACGGCAACAACCTGAACCATCGCTTTACGCCGGCGGCGCGTCTGGCGAAACGCTGGGTGGATGAGGGGCGCATCGGTCCCATGCTCTTTATGAACATGAGCATGTGGATCATGAATCCGCGCGAGACGTCTCCCTGGTTCCAGATCAAGGCCCTGCACCCGCACAGCGTCGACATCATGCGCTATTTCTGCGGCGATATCGAAGCTGTTCAGTGCTTCGCCATGAAAGCGCCCGGACGCAACATCTGGTCAACAGCGCAGTTCAATATGCGTTTCAAAAGCGGCGCCCTGGGCCACTTGACCGGTTCGTACGACATTAAGCGCGGACACCCGATGGAACGCTGCGAAGTGGCTGGCGTCGATGGGCGTTTTGTGATCGACGACATGTTTCGTGAAGCGACACTTTATCCCGCAGGAGTTTCAGAGAAGACCGTCTATACCAATCCAATCTTCGGCGGCATGCGCGACTTCGAGGATACCTTTATCGATCGACTTAACCGTTTCGTGGCGCAGGTCAACGAAGGCGTTAAACCCGCTCAGATCGATGGGTCTGGGGCCGACGGTTTGGCCGCACAAAAAGTTCTCGCAGCCGCCATCGAATCCGTCGAGACAGGAAAGGTCGTGAATGTATCATGATGACCACCGTCATAGGACGCGGTCACGGGGGCACACGGGCCATTTCGCATACACTCAGTCAGAGCGGCGTCTACATGGGTGACACGCTCAACGAATCCGGTGACCTGCTCCCACCTGGCGATATGTATGACGCATGTCGTTGCATGGCTCGCCATGTAAAACACGCCGGAGGCCTGACCTGGGACTTCAGCGCACTGCACACGATGCCGATTGATCCCGAGTGGACCCAGCTTATCCAATCCTATCTGTCGAGCGTCCTGAACAGCGACGCAGAACACCGCGGCTGGAAAATCCCAGAAACGACTCTGGTCTACCCGTGGATCGCGAGAATGTTCCCCGACATCAAATACATTTACTGGATTCGCGACCCGCGTGACAACATCGCGGCAGGCCACGCGACGGATGACCTGAACCGCTTTCATGTACCCTACGATGCAACCGATGACGAACGCGAACGCCGCGCCATCAGTTGGAAGTACCAGTCAGAAATATACAAAGCCACACCGCGCCCCGCCAATCTCATCGAGGTGCGCTTCGAGGACTTTGTGCTGAAGCAAGAAGACACCTTGTCCAAACTTGAGGATTTCCTGGGGATTCCCCTGGTCCGCATTCCCGTACGCCCAGAGTCCGTGGGTCGATGGCGCACCGATGAAGGGCGCACAATGTTTCCTTTTTTTGAAGACGAATTGAAATCGTACGGATACGAATAGGACGTAAAAGGAGCACACACGGATGATCAGAAAAGCGTTTATCATGGCCGTCAACCCGGATCAACACGCGGAATACGAGCGGCGTCACCGCCCCATTTGGCCAGAGCTTGAAGCCGTCCTGAAAGAACATGGGGTCCACAACTATTCCATTTTCCTGAACAAGGAAACGCATCAGCTGTTCGCTTACGCCGAAATCGAAGATGAAGCACGCTGGCAGTCGATTGCCGAGACGGAGATTTGCCGAAAATGGTGGGCACACATGGGCGACGTCATGCCCTCCAACCCGGACAACAGCCCCATAGCGCACGATCTCCACGACGTGTTTCACATGCGATGAAATTTTCTTATGGGAAAATACCACGAATGGAATACACGTTGGGAATGTGTTCCAAGCCGGCCCCGTAAGCCGCCGTACGCATATCGACGTTGTGCGTCCGCGAGAATTCAACCACGCGGCGGGCCGCGGCGACCATCAGGGTTTTAAGCTGGCTGTCGACGCTCTTTAGATCCCAGGTCTCGGCCTGGCGATTCTGTTTCCATTCGAAGTAGCTCACGGTCACACCACCTGCATTACAGAGCACGGCGGGGAGAATGTGCACCCCCTGAGCGATCAACATACGCTCGGCTTCCGGCGTCAATGGTGCATTGGCGCCTTCCACAACAAGTTTACAATTCAACTGGGCCGCTCGGCGGACATCGACCATCTGCTCCAACGCAGCAGGAATGAAGGCATCAACCTCAAGTTCGTAAAAGTCGTCCTCAGAGACAGCGTCAGCGTCGCCATACCCAGCGACGCCTCCTGTCTGCGCGACATGTTGTGTCAATGCAGCGGCGTCGATGCCCTTCGCGTTTAACACGGCACCCGTATGATCCAGAACGGCGCTCAACGTTGCGCCGCGTTCGCACAGCAGGCGTGCGGTCCAGCTGCCGACATTACCGAAGCCAATCAGACTGAAACGCATTTTCTCGAACGCAAAGCCCATGCTGGGCAGCATTTCCTCCAGCACGTAAACCAATCCTTGCCCGGTCGCTTTGTCACGTCCCTGCGAGCCACCGAAAGCCAATGGTTTGCCCGTCACCACCCCCGAACCATTGAGGCGTTCGTTTGGGCTATGCAGATTCATATACGTATCCGCAACCCACGCCATGACTTGGGCATTGCTCCCCATATCGGGTGCGGGAATGTCGTAGTCCGGTCCGATATTTGAGCCGAGCGCACTTGTAAAGCGTCGTGTCAGACGCATCAATTCCTGTTCACTCAAGTCTCTCGGATCAACCTGAACGCCTCCCTTCGCGCCTCCGAAAGGCAATTGAACGAGAGCAGACTTCATGGTCATCAACGCCGACAAGGCCTTAATGTCATCGAGATGCACGTTGGGATGAAAGCGAATGCCCCCCTTGTAGGGCCCAAGGACGTTGTTATGTTGAACACGATAGCCTTTGAAGACCTTAAAGCTCCCGTCATCCATAAGGACCGGAAAATGCATCATCAATTCGTTCTTAGGCTGAGCAAGAATCAGTTCAAGGCGGCGCGGAAGTTTAAGGTGTTCCCCTGCATCCAAAATGGCAGAAATAACCTGAACGTAAACGTTATCGGGGTCGTTATGTAACTGGAGTTCTGTAAATACGGCGGCCGAGCTGGACATCCTGATCTCCCTAGGTTGATGAGCGGCATACATCGCCACGCAAATCCAAAGAAATGTATCAACTCGTGCTACCAGACTCAACAGCCATTCCCGAACAGGGAATCATCGAAGACGAGAGACCTACGCCAGCCGATCGTTTTGTAAAATCTCTACTATTGCACCCCTCCCGAACTCTGCTATATTTCGTGTCATGAAAAAAGCACTTATCACCGGCATTACGGGTCAGGACGGATCATATCTGGCTGAACTCCTCCTCGCAAAAGGCTACGAAGTTCACGGCATCATTCGTCGCGCGTCGTCCTTCAACACAGAACGTTTGAGCGGCATCTACCGTGATCCGCATGAAAGCGGCGCAAATCTGCACCTACACTATGGTGACGTGGCCGATGCATCCCAGATCAACTCCATGCTTTACGATGTTCGGCCGGACGAAGTCTATCACCTGGCGGCGCAAAGCCATGTCCGCGTGTCCTTCGACACCCCAGAATACACGGGTGACGTCACCGGACTCAGCACGGTCCGTTTTCTGGAAGCCCTACACAAAACCGGTTTGAGCAAGACGCGCTTTTATCAGGCATCGTCCTCCGAAATGTTCGGAAAGGTTGCCGAAATCCCGCAAACAGAGACCACACCTTTTCATCCGCAGTCCCCCTACGCCTGTGCCAAAGTATACGCGTACTACCTGACCGTGAATTATCGTGAATCCTACGGCATGCACGCCAGCAATGGCATTCTCTTCAATCACGAATCTCCGCGCCGCGGCGAAACCTTTGTGACCCGCAAAATTACGCGCGCTGCGACACGCATCAAAATGGGTCTCCAAAAGGAACTGTTTCTCGGCAATCTCGATGCAAAACGCGACTGGGGTTACGCCAAAGACTTTGTCGAGGCCATGTGGTTGATGCTCCAGCAAGACGAACCCGCTGATTACGTCATTTCCACCAACGAAACACACTCCGTCCGCGAATTCGTCGAGGCCACTTTTGCGCACCTCGATATGGACTGGAAAGAATTCGTTAAATACGACAAG
>JAPKCZ010000129.1 GCA_028822745.1 Kiritimatiellia bacterium
CGGGCACCTCGCCTTTTTTTGCCCAATGAGGCTTCTGTGCCCGTTCGGATGCACTGTTGGGGGCCATTTCCCCACTCGTGCCTCGCTCGAGAAAAGGCCCCGCAGCAGAGAACGATCCTCTTGCAGCTTGCCGCAACGCAGGCCTGTCAATTCACGCCTCTAAATTTGCCCTGTCTCACGTATTGCAATCTTTACTGGAGTAGGCAATGATCACCGGATGCTCTCGTTCGGTCCTTATTTGTGAACGAGCGAGCGCGATGCCGTTTTTGAAATTTGTTAACATACGGGTCGAAAGATTCGAGAAAGGTCATGACATGCTTCGGAACATTCGCTGGGCTATGGTGTTGGTCGCTGGTTTCTATTTGGTTGGTTGCGGTAAGGATAAATCGTCCGGCGGTGCAACAGATGGGCAGCCTAAAAAGCCGAAAATCGCCTATGTGACCAATGGTGTGGCGCCGTTCTGGACCATCGCCGAAGCAGGTGCAAAAGAAGGTGGCAAGGAATTTGACGCCGATGTTGAAGTGCTGATGCCTGCCGAAGGCATTGGCCATCAGAAGCAAATGATCGAAGATCTGTTGACCCGCGGCATCGACGGTATTGCCGTGAGCCCAATCGACCCTGCCAATCAGATCGACTTGCTGGACAAGGCCGCCGACATGGTGCCATTGCTCACACATGACTCCGATGCACCTGATTCGAAGCGCCTCGTTTACATAGGCATGGACAACTATGATGCCGGTCGCATGGCGGGTAAACTCGTCAAGGAAGCCATTCCGGAGGGCGGCAAGGTTGTTATTCTGGTCGGACGTCTTGAACAGGACAACGCAAAACGCCGTCGTCAGGGTGTCATTGACGAACTTTTGGACCGCGACAGCGATTCCTCGCGCTACGATCCCCCCGGCAAGGTTTTGGGCGAAGGTGGCAAGTATGAGGTGCTCGAAACGTTGACCGATCAGTTCGATCGCGCCAAAGCGAAAGCCAATGCAGAGGATGCCATTTCGAAATATCAGGACCTTGGTTGCATGGTTGGTCTCTTCGAATACAATCCGCCGTTGATCATCGAAGCGCTTCGCCTTGCCGGAAAGCACGGCCAAATCAAAGTGGTCGCATTCGACGAAAACGCAACGACGCTGCAGGCCATCATCGATGGCGAATGCCAGGGCACGATTGCTCAGGATCCTTTCATGTACGGCAAAAAATCAGTTGAAGTCCTCGCGGCGCTGCATCGCGGAAACACGGATCTTATTCCGGAAAACAAATTCATCGATATTCCTGCGCAGCGTATCGTTAAGGACAACGTGGAAGAATTCTGGATCACCTTGAAGACGCGCTTAGGCGAAATTTAAGAGGATCCTCAAGCCGACATGACGGATACGGATTCATCGCCTTTGCTGGAGGTGCGCCAGGTTTGCAAAAGCTTTCCGGGCGTGCGCGCACTCCACAATGTGGATTTGCAGATCTCGGCCGGCGAAGTACTGGCCGTTGTGGGCGAGAATGGCGCCGGTAAAAGCACGCTAATGAAGATCCTTGCCGGTGTGCAGGGGTTTGAAACGGGGGATATCTGCGTTGACGGCCGTTCTGCCAACATCGGGAACGTACATGATGCCCTGAGTTTGGGCATCGCGCTGATTCATCAGGAGCTCAATCTGGCCGAAAACCTTTCTGTGGGTGCCAATATCTTTCTGGGGCGTGAGCCACGCAAAAAGGGGCTCATCGATCACACCAAGATTCATGAAGATGCTGGCGCGTTTCTAAAGATGGTCGGGCTGAAGGTTAACCCCGCCACGCTGGTCGGTGATTTGACGCTGGGGCGCCAGCAAATGGTCGAAATCGCCAAAGCCCTGTCCATCAACGCACGCGTCCTGATCATGGATGAACCGACATCGAGTCTCTCGACAGGGGAGTCGCTGGCCCTGTTTGCGGTGATTCGCGATCTGCGCGAACGTGGGGTATCGATTATCTATATTTCACACCGCTTGGGCGAAGTGCGTGACTTGTCCGACCGTGTGTTGGTGCTGCGCGATGGCGAGAATGCTGGTGAATTGGCGCGCGTTGATGTGACCCATAGCGCGATGGTCAGTCTGATGGTCGGGCGCAACGTAGAACAGTATTACGATCATAAACCATTGACGCCGGGTGAGCGTGTCTTTGACGTCGCCAAACTTCGCACGCCGGCACATCCGAAACACGAGGTCAGCTTTACGTTACGTGCGGGCGAGATTGTGGGGCTGGCCGGGTTGGTCGGTGCCGGCCGAACGGAGATGTTGCAGACCGTCTTTGGCGTCACGCCCGCACTGGGCGGCAACGTCCGAATCGGTGACGCCGTGCATGTGTTTAAATCGGCACGCGGTGCCATCCATGCCGGCTTGGCTCTGGTGCCGGAAGATCGCAAGGGGCAGGGGCTCATTCTGGAGATGCCTGTTCGTGAAAATTTATCGCTGGCCAGCTTACGTCGCGATCAACGCAACGGGTTTCGTGACGCCGCCAAGGAAAAGGAAATTTCCGCGGAGATGATTGGCGCAATGCGTATAAAGACGCCGAATGATCGCCAAGTCGCCAAGGTGCTCTCGGGCGGAAACCAACAAAAAATTGTGTTGGGAAAATGGTTGACGATGGCGCCGAAGGTTTTGTTGTTGGATGAGCCTACGCGCGGCATCGACGTCCGGGCCAAGGAAGAAATTTACGGACTGATGGAAGAGCTGGCCGGGCGTGGCGTCGCGATTCTTTTTGTATCCAGTGAAATGGAAGAAGTGTTGAGTATGAGCGATCGTGTGCTCGTTATGCACGAGGGGCGTATCACTGGGGAATTGGCACGCGAGGATCTGTCGGAAGAGGCCGTGATGCAGCTAGCAACCGGCGCTGTGTAGATCTTGGGTGGCCTTGGGAATTTGAAAATTGATGATAATTGAACCTGGCATGGTTGAGGAATAGAGAGCAGACATGAAGAAAATTCTGGGTATTCTCGGGCTGTTGATTGGGATATGCATTTTAACGGCGCTTTTCAGCGACCGTTTCCTGACGGGCTATAATCTCGAAAACCTGATTCGGCGCACATCGCTTTTTGGCATCATCAGCATCGGCGCTGCTTTCGTGATTATCACGAGTGGTATCGATCTATCCATTGGTTCCGTCATCTGTCTTATCGGTTGCATGTTGCCCTGGCTGCTGATTGAGCATGGGTGGTCGCCGTGGGCCGCCATTCCCACGCTTATTGTCTTATCCGTTGGGATTGGGCTTTTTCACGGCCTGTTGATCACGAAGTTGAAGATGCAACCCTTTGTGGTGACGCTCTGTGGGCTCTTAATGTACCGCGGTTTTTCGCGCGGATTTACAGGGGACCAATCTCAGGGCTTTGGGCAGGAGTATCGGGGCTTGCGCAGCTTGGCCAATGGTCAAATTCCGATCACCGATAGCTTTTCCCTGCCGATGCCGTGTCTGATTCTTGTGGTTCTGGCGATCCTTGCTGCCATTTTTTTGAACCACACCATTTATGGGCGTTACCTTCTCGCGCTTGGTAATAATGAAGAAGCCGCAAAGTATAGTGGCATCAATACGGATCTCATGATCCTGGTGTCTTACGTGATTTGCGCGGTGTTGTCCGGTCTGGGTGGTATCCTTTTCGTGTTGGATATTAACTCTGCGCAGCCCGTTGATTTCGGGAATTTTTATGAACTGTACGCCATCGCCGCGGCCGTGTTGGGCGGGTGTTCCTTGCGTGGTGGCAGTGGCACCATTATTGGCGTTCTGATTGGGGCAGCGGTGATGCAGGTCTTGCGCAACGCCATTACGCTTGTTCCGCAAGTGCCCAACAATATTGAGTTCGCGGTCATCGGCGCCGTCATTCTGGTCGGCGTTGCTGTGGATGAAGTGTTTAAGCGCGTGGCATCACAACGTCGCGCGACACGCCAACTTGAGGCGAACTAATCGGAAAAGTAGACCGTCCTCACACGTGGTGCTTCGTCAGCAAGCAGGTCTTGCCCTGTCTTGGATCAGCGTCGTCACTTTCCGAGCTGCCTCCCGTTATAGGTTATTGGCGTAACGATCTACCGACCCTACAAGACAATCTCCGCTCGAAGCGAGGTACGAGCGGAGATTGTCTGAAAGACGAGCAGAACTCTCGCCTCCCACCATCGGAGTGACAACCTATTGCCGGACGGGACCCGGAAAACATATTTCCCCGTTCTAACCACCGATGCCACAGAAGATCCAAAAAACACACACCTTTTATCTCTTTTGCACTGGACGGCATCGCGAGAACATCCATAGCATATAAGTGTGTATACATGTATTTATTGCTATTTTTCAATACGGAGCTCAAGTGAACGGATTTTTGACTAATTGTGCGCCCCCGAAGGTGGTCGCCCGTAGGATGGTATTGCTGGGCATTGCTTTCGGCGGTCTAAATTTGGCTTTTGCTGAAGACGCGCCGAATTACAATTTTGATATTCGACCGATTCTCTCACAAAACTGCTTTTCGTGCCATGGCCCCGACGAGGAAGGTCGTAAAGCCCACCTCCGTCTGGACAACTACGCTGGCGCCACGGCTGTTCGCAAAGGGCATCAGGCCATCAATCCGGCCAAGCTTGCGGATAGCGAACTGATTGCACGCATTACGACGACGGACCCCGACGAGCAGATGCCCCCGCCGGAGTCACATCGATCGCTGACGCAAAATCAGATCACACTGTTGACGCGCTGGGTGAAAAGCGGTGCGGAATACCGCGATCACTGGGCCTTTTTGGCCGCAGACAAAGGGCCTCTGCCCAAGGTGCCTTCCGCTCATCGTGCGCGGGCCAAAAATCCGATTGATCATTTCATTTTCGCCCGAGCCAGTCAGTCAGGGCTGTCTCCCATGCCGCACGCTCAGAAGCACGAGTTGATGCGACGCGTGACCTTTGATCTCACGGGTCTGCCGCCGACGCTGGCTGAACTGGATGCCTTTCTGAGCGACACGTCGCCCGAGGCATACGAAAAGGTTGTGGATCGCCTGTTTGCGTCTGAGCAATACGGCGAACGCATGACGCTGGCATGGATGGACGCGGCACGTTATGGGGACAGCAGTGTCATGCATGCTGATGGTCCGCGCACAATGTGGCCCTGGCGCGATTGGGTGATCAACGCTTACAACAGCAACATGCCTTTTGATCAGTTCACGGTGGAACAACTCGGCGGCGACCTGATTCCTGACGCCACGCTGCTGCAGAAATTGGCCACGGGTTTCAATCGTAACAACGCCAGCTCGGACGAGGGTGGGGCATTCCCAGAGGAACTGCGTGTTGAGTATGTTGTCGATCGCGTGAAAACCACGGCCAACGTCTGGCTTGGTCTCTCCATGGAGTGCGGTCAGTGTCATGATCACAAATACGACCCCATTAGCAACAAAGAGTACTATGAGTTTTTTGCCTACTTTAACAACAACGCCGACCCGGGCATGCAGTCTCGACGCCGAAATGAAAAACCGATCATCACGATTCCTAATCCGATGGGTGGGCAGGAAATAGAGGCCCTCGTTAAGGAGCGAGAACGCATTGAGGCCGCGCGTCATGCTCGTGTGACGGAGCTCGCCGATCTGATTGCCGGCTGGATCGCCAAACAGGAGGCGAACGTGGCGAGCGGCGAGTATGTTGTGGTCACGCCTGCGGGTGTGCGTCACCAGATCAATCTTGATGAAGACGGCGGCACGGACTTTTTGGATCAGGCCAGCGGCGAGATCGGGGAGCGCCACGGGTCGTACGCCAAAGCCGATCGGCGGGCCGGTCACGGGTTACTATTTCGAGGCGGCGCGGACGTTACCTTTAAGAATGTCGGCTCGTTCGCCGAATTCGACGCGCCGTTCAGTTATGGCGCGTGGTTCAAAACGCGGAACGATTTCACCGGTGCTCTTTTTGCGCGAATGGACATAAAGAACAACTACCGCGGCTTTGATGTCTGGCTGGAACGTGGCAAGATTGGCACGCACTTGATTCATTCATGGCCAAACAATGCAATCAAAGTCATGACTGAA
Organism: Kiritimatiellia bacterium; assembly: GCA_028822745.1. Classification (GTDB taxonomy): domain Bacteria; phylum Verrucomicrobiota; class Kiritimatiellia; order UBA8416; family JAIOPI01; genus JAPKCZ01. The sequence continues at coordinate 6,005 of JAPKCZ010000129.1, forward strand.
ACAACTGTGCCGAGCGATGTTTGGCAGCACGTCGGTGTGACCTATGATGGATCAGGTAAGGCCGCCGGTGTTTTCATTTATCTGAACGGCAAACTTCAGAAAAAGGCGAAGCCGGCGCATGATGGCCTTTCGGACAGCATCAAAACGGACATGCCGTTTCTGGTCGGTGGTCGCAATAATGAGACCAAGTTCAAAGGTGCTATCGATGACGTGTGGATCTATGAGCGCGTCTTGA
>JAPKCZ010000130.1 GCA_028822745.1 Kiritimatiellia bacterium
CACCGGACGAACATCCCCTCCGATGCACTACTCAGCATTCTGCTCGCCGCGGGAATTCTCTTACTCCTGATTCTGCCCAACACCGTCTTTCCTGAAATCCTTCGGACAATCGTGCTCTTGTTTTCGCTCGCTTACCTTGGGATGCGTGTTCTCCAGCGCCCTCACAAAATGCGCCCCGCGCGCCACACACGTATACAAGAATGGCTCCAACTCGCTGCATTGCTTCTGATCTTGCTTACGCTCGTACCCATGCCCCTTCAAACCACGCGCCTGCAGGGCTCGACGCGCTACGCGCAGAACGAGACGGTGGACGACGCGATAACGCGCAGCACAGAACTGGGCCTGACCCGTGACGCCACCAAATACGGCGATGGCTTTGCATTCACGCGCAACAAATCAGGCACCATACGCGTCCTGCTCATTCTGCTCGCCATGCACAGCGCATTTTTCATCTGCCGATCCATTTCTTCCGAGCGCCGCGAATTACTACTCTGGATACTGGCCTTCGCAGGCGCCGCGGTCGCCCTCGGCGGAGCCATCAGCCGAACCTATGTCCCACAAGGCCACACCCTCTGGTGGCTCCTACCCACGAATGGCACCAGCTTGCCTGGGCCCCTCGGGGGGTTTATCAACCCCAATCATTTTGCAGCCTACGTCGCCCTTGTCACGCCCTGTGCGATGGCACTGGCAATCGGCGCATTTGCGCGCCGCAACTGGCTTCGCGGACTGATCGCGGTCGCCCTCGTGTTTCTGATGGCCCTCGGCATCATGGCATCACATTCTCGCGGTGGCCTGCTGGCATACGTATGCGGCATCGGCACCGTTGGCGTGGTTTGCATGCTGCGCGGTCGCATACTTGCCTTTCTGCTTGTTGCAGCGGTCTTGGTCGGACTAGCGTTCTGGGCACCCGTTATCATCAGCGACGCCTATCGCTCACGCCTCGGCGATCTGCTTTCGCTCGATGAGGACGACAGTTACCGCACACGTATGCAGGCTTGGTCCGATTCAACGGCACTGGTCGCACGCTATCCCTTACTGGGTGCAGGGGCGAACGGATACCGCATGGTTTTTCCGCAAATACGCACGGCATCCACACACGCACGAATGACCCACGCCGAAAACGAATATGTGCAACTACTCGTCGACTTCGGATTGATCGGGGCCCTGTTATTTTTCGCCATTCTGAGCTGCATCGTCTATCGCGTCACGGGCGCGCTCTTTCAAAACGACGCGGGCTTACAAGCCGTTCCCATCGCCGCCGCTGGCACACTAAGCGTCGTCGCCGTGCACAGCCTCGTGGACTTCGCCCTCCACATTCCCGTCTACGCACTAACAGCAACACTACTCATCGGACTCGTTGGCGACAGACCCAGCACGGCACAGCAGTCGCCCACACCGGACCCCCCTTGGCGACCGCTCATCGCGCCGACCAGCGTTGTGTTGATGGCCGCCATTCTCGTACTTGTGTGGGGAAAGCGACAGCACATCGACTCCCGCACGCACATCAACAGTGCCGGCTTCAACAAGATGTGCCGCATCCTTCGCTGGGCGCCAACGTCACCGCAGGGCTGGGAACGGCTGGGGCGGCGTACGTTGAAAGAAAAGCCACTTGAAGCACGCATGTTTGGCGAGGCATGCCTGACACAAGCCGGCACCTATGATTTGAAAGACTATACGCTTTGGTACGATATCGGCATGGCCCGACTGTCGCTGGGCGACAGACAAGGCGCTCAAGCCGCGCAGAAGCACGTTCAGTCCCTCAAAGATTGGTACTGGCGAGAAGATATAAAAATGCACTAGCCTGATCTATTCATCTGATATTTACGAAACAGAAGAAACCACGGATTACACGGATTACACTGATTTCACTGATGGCTGCCGGCGTAGCCGGCCCTATCCGTGTTATCCGAGCCATCCGTGGTTAAATTGTGATCAATGAGCACGTTACGACTATTGTTAGTGGGTTGGTGAATAATGCAGGCTAGCTTGTTGATGCCCATGACGCTCGTTCACAAGAGACCTTAAGCCATGAACAAATCATGAATCACATTGTCGCCGGAACACTTTTACCATTCGTCATCGGTGCCGCCATCTATCTACGTCGCGGCCGCCGCGCCTCACTGCGCCTGCTCATTGTGATCCCGTTGATGATGTTCATCTGCGCCACCTGGGCCGTCTTGCCCGATTTGCCGCGCACCTTCGGATTCTCAGGATACGACACGACCATCTCCATGAACCCCATCATCAACATTTTCTTTTTTCACTACACCATCAACCTTTACGAAAACGATACCGACGCGCCCTACAACGTGGCCTTTGGATTGATGCTGGCCGCCTTGCTCTATGCGGCATGGCGAGAATTGAGCCGCTGCGAAAAAGCGCACGCGTCCTATGCACCAAGCGAGGCGAGAGACTGACCATGGCGCACTCCTCTCTTCATTTCGCGATTGGGATGACGGTCGGCTCCGTGGTGACTGTGCCGCGCCTGCTGGCGGCGTGGCGTCACCGTGCGCCACTGGCACCGCATTTCAAGCACTGGTTGCTAGCCTCTTACGCGGCGGGAACATTTGCCATCATTCCCGGCCTACTGCGGCGCCTCGGCGCAGACAATGCCTTCTGTGACGGATGGTGGATGAATGTGTTTCTCTTCTATCCAGCAATCAATTCGGTCAAAGACGGCGGCATGACCATGGGGCCGCTCCTGATGGGCGGCATACTGGGTCTTCAGTATTTATCCCTGATCGCTGTGCTGGCTTGGCGCCTGCGTCAGAATCAGCGGCAGCATGTCATCGACTGAGCGATCCACGACCCCCTGCCGCGGACGCAAGACCTCACCCGCCTTCTGCGCCAACGTTGTGCGCTGACTTTCGCTCTGCATCAATGCCTGTACCGCATCGTGAAGTCCCGCTTCATCTTGCACCTGACACAGCCCTTCGCCATCCAATAGAATGCGCACCACATCGTCGAAATTCTCGGTGTTTGGCCCAACAATGACCGGCTTGCCCATCAAGGCTGGCTCCAGCATGTTCTGGGCGCCGTGATTAAAAAGTGTCTTCCCAATGTAAACCAAGGTCGCGGATGCATAAAAGGCAGGCAATTCGCCGGTCGTATCAACCAAGAGCACATCCGGATTCGTGACGACATTCGCCGCATCGATTTTGGATCGGCGCAGCACGCGTAATCCTTCCGCTTCCACATCCGCGACAACAGCGTCCGCGCGTTCAGCGTGACGCGGCACCAACACCAAGCCCGCATCTACGCCCGCCGCGCGTAACCGTTTGAGTGACCGACACAAGGCCGCCTCCTCACCGGGCCAGGTGGAACCACCCACGAGCAAGAGACGCCCGTCGCCCATACCTGCACGCGCCAGAACATCCAACGCGCTGGAAGCGATATCCGCGCTAGGCATTTGAATGTCATACTTGGCCGTACCACGCACATGCACGCGCGCAGGATCCGCACCTAGAGCAATATAGGCATCACGTGCCGCGTCGCTCTGCGCCAAAATGAGGTCGATGTATCCGAAAACGCGTCGGGAGAACGGTTTTAAGCGGCGGTACCCCTTAAACGATGCCTCAGAGATCTGACCGTTGATGATCATGATGGGAATGCCGCGTTTATGCGCGAGTCGAATCAGATTCGGCCAGAGCTCCTTTTCGGTGAGCACAATGCAAGCAGGCTGAATGCGATCAAGCGCGCGCCGCACAACAAAAGGGAAGTCGACTGGAAAGTAGAAACACTGGTCACGCGCATCGGCACGCGTACGAGCCAGCGCATAGCCTGTCGACGTCGTTGTTGTCAGGACAAAGGCAAACCCAGCACAGCGCTCACGCAGCGCTTCCATGTAGCGCCGAGCCACATTGTACTCCCCCACACTGACCGCGTGCACCCAGATGTGCTTGCTCGCCTGCATTTGGGCGATCTGTTCATCCGAGTAAATTGCGAAGCGCTGCTGAAAGTCCCGACGGTAGCCGCCGCGACGCGCCATGCGATAAAGGAAATGAGGCAACATGAGTACGAAGCCAACGGCAAAAAGTGCATTGTAGAGCAACCAAAACATAGTGTAATCAACCGACCCTTAAGCGCGTGGATGCGCCTTTTCGTAAACTTTCTTCAAATGTTCCACCGACACGTGTGTATATATCTGCGTCGTCGACAGACTGGCGTGCCCCAACAACTCCTGAACGCTCCGCAGATCCGCGCCAGCATCCAATAGATGCGTTGCAAACGAATGCCGCAATGCATGTGGTGAAAAATGCTGATCCAAATTGGCGACAACAAGATACTTCTTCATCATGCGTTCAACAGAACGCGTCGTCAATCGATCCCCTTGCAGGTTTCTAAAAACAGGTCCGCGCTGCCCCGCGGCCGCCCACGTATCCTCGGCGACATTCAACATGGCCTTCAAAGCACGCAGCGCGGGCTCACCGAGGGGGCAGAGACGCTCTTTGAGGCCCTTACCACGCACCTTTGCGGCGCCCGATATCAGGTCGACGTCAGTGACATTGAGCCCCACCACCTCAGCAACACGTGCGCCGGTGCTATAGGTCAGCTCAAGAAGGGCCGTATCGCGGGCCGCCGCATAGCGCACACTCTGTTTAATGGGCCTGCCTTTCGCGATCAGCTCGTTCAAGCACACTGCCGGCGCATCAATCAAACGTCCCACATCGTCCACCGACATAACATCAGGAAGGTCGCGACCCCGCTTGGGGCCACGCAACCCACTGAAGGGATTTGCCTGCACGTACTCCTCGCGTATCATGAATTTATAAAAGGAGCGCATACTGGACAGTTTCCGCGCGGTGGTCGTCGGACGACTTCCTTCGCGCTGGAAATGCACCAAAAACCGGCGTGCCACAAAGGCATCGCACGATGCCCAAGGATGGGGTTGCGAGGCCCCTTCCCAGGCGAACTGTGCAAACTGCGCCATATCACGCAGGTAATTTGTCACCGTGTGCGCGGATGCATTGCGCTCGTTCTCAAGATAGCTGACGAAATGTGCAACCGGCTCATCGTTGACAATATCGGGTCGTATCGCCATCGCTATCCTCTTACGGGTTTCCCTCAGGGCGCAAGGCAACTCCGTCAGGAATGGTCACAGTCGAAATCTTGATCCTAATCTTAATCCTAATCCTAATCGAGTGCTTTGACACCATCAGGCAAGAAAGTGATTACGAGCATTGCCAACCCCAGCACAAAGAACGATGAACAGTGAACCCAGAACGTAGGCGGGCTGTTCCCTCTTCAACCCAGCACCCAGCACCCAGCACAAAGCACGGCTGTTCCAACGGCTGTTCCCTCTTCAACCCAGCACCCAGCACAAAGCACAAAGCACGGCTGTTCCAACGGCTGTCCCCCTCTGCGCATCACGCGTCGTCGGACTTGGCTTCAGGCTCCGCCTTTTCGGCAGCGTCTGCTTTCGGGGCCTTTTCCTTGGACTTAGGAATCTCGCACTTCTCTGCGACGTCCTCGTAGTTTGGAATCTGATCACGATAGCGCTTCACCATGCGCTTCAGCGCGGCACGCTGCCGATCACTAAGATAGCCCTTGGAGCCAAACTGCTGACTCAGCGAGTCGTGGAATTCCTTGTCGTCAAACACGCGCTTACCGCGTTTGACTGGCTCTTTCCATTCTTTAACCGAGCTCATGGCGCCTAAGAGGATGGGCGATTCCTCATCCTTTTCAGGCGCATCATCGCCAATATTTAGATCGCCCTTCATGGCTTCAAAATTGGGAATCGCATCTGAGTGCGCAATCAACATCTGATCCAGTGCCCGCATCTGCGCAGGCGTCAAGCGACGCCCACCCTGTACCCAGCTCGTCAGCGACGCCACAAACTCCCCCGCCTTTTCGTCCATGCCGAGTCCGGCAGCGATCTCCAGTTTGCGAATGCTCGACTCCAATGGCGGCTGCGCATCGGGCTCCTTCAAGAAGTCTGCCAAGCCTATTTCGCCAAGCACGGTCTCCAAGGCAGGAATTTGCGTCCGGTAACGGCAAGCCATTTTGACAAGCGTCTCGAGCTGGCGTGTGGAAATAGGCTTCTCGGCGTCATCGAGTTGCTTTTTCACTGAAATAACGAATTTTTCGTCGCTGTAAGCGCGTTTACCGCGCTTTACTTCAGGTGCCCATTCCGTCACCGGTTCAAACAACCCCAGCGCAGCATTGACGGCTGCCGTATCCGCTGGCGGCAGTTTCGTTTTCTCCATCCACTTTTCAAGTTCCTCAACATTTTTGGG
>JAPKCZ010000131.1 GCA_028822745.1 Kiritimatiellia bacterium
ACAACCGCGAGGATGCGGCAGAGGTCGCTCAGGAGGTGTTTTTAAAGCTATATAAGTCGATTGGGCAATTTGAGGGACGCTCCCGCTTTTCGACCTGGCTTTTTACGATGACCGTAAACATGTGTCGCAATCGGCGGCGCACGTTGGCACGACGCAGCGTAGAAAAGCAGATACTGGACATCCCTCAGTACGAAGGCGCTTCGCCGCGCGACGTTGAAGACCCGTCTGCCGGCCCACGCGAGATTGCAGGTCACCATGACATTCGCGCGTTGGTCGAGAAAGGGCTACAGACATTGCCCGAGGATTATCGCGAGGCCGTCGTACTGCGCGACCTACAGTACATGACATATGACGATATTGCCGCGGCGCTTGAGATTTCGATCGGCACGGTGAAGTCGCGCATCGCCCGTGGACGCGCCTTATTGAAAACGCAACTGACAAAGGTTTTGAAGGAATGCTGAAGAAAACAGTGTAGCAATCTAAGACAAAAGCCATGCAACCATCAGATAAACAATTTAATCCTGACAATCTCGACGAGTGGATGTCCGCACATATCGACGGCATGCTCGACGCCGCTTCAGCTGCGCAACTCGACGCGTATCTGGCCGAAAACCCCGACGCGCAGGCCGAGTTCAATGCACTGCGCTCGGTCGTCGACGCGCTGGCTGCACTGCCGCCCGCCGATGCCCCCGCGGACCTGCTCGACAATGTCATGGCCCACGTAACGTCTGCACCCGCCGAAACGACAAAGGAGCGCGACGAGGCGCCATTGACGCGACCCGCCTATAGTATGATGCCATGGATACGCCGCGCCGCAGGAATCGCCGCCGTCCTTCTCGTTGTTCGCGTCGGTTACCATGAGTGGGGCCAGCAACAGGAACCTCGCAGCATCGACAATGTCACACCCACGGAAGAGGCCGTGCATGCATCCGAACGACGCCTCGACGAAATTTCCGAACCCATCATGCCCGAAGCAGGCGACGCGGCCGCCAAATCTGCGGCATCAGCGGCACCCGCCCACAGGTCGATGCCGCGCCCGGCTGCGGCCGCCGCTGACTTTCGCTCAACCCTCGAAGCAGCGAGTCCTGAAACGGCCCCCGAAGAACGCGAAGCATCTGACCTTGGGGCCGAGGCGAAAAGCAAGGGCGTCAGCGAACTCGACTATCGTCTTGGCGGAGCGCTCGCTCCAGCAGGAAAGAGCAACGCGAAAGCGCTCGACCTTCTTTATGAGGCACCGGCAGACGACGTCGCGAAACTCCACGAGGACCGCGATGCCTATTTTTCAACTGCCGATCGCGAGAACGCCGCGCCTACAATCGTCGAGGAAGACAAACAACGACACCACGACCAACTGAAATCGGGAGTCGCTCGCGACATTGCTCCGCCGCAGCCAAGCGCGGGTCCTGAAAAACCGACGGGGCGTATGGCGCTCAGTGCCGAAGTTGGCAAGAAAGATCAAATACGCGACGAACGCCCGGCACCCGCCGACATCAACGGAGGCGGTTTCAAGGGAATTGACGCAGACTCGAATGCGCGTCTCGAACAACCTTTCCAAAACGCCACGGACAGCAAAGCGTCGTATGCCCAAGCGCGCGAGAACGCTCAGGACGACAACGCAACCATGCTACGACGCATCACAAAAGATGCGGATGCCATTCCCGTTCGCCTTCGCGGATCCATCGTCGACGTCGACGCCGTGATTGCCGATTTCCAGACGCCACGACCGGGCGACAACGGAGACAGACAGAAGGCACCCGCTTCAGGCATTACCTCCGATTACGCTGAGGTGGACGAAATGACGGTCTCCAACGCTAAGGGCCGATCGGATACGCACGCCATGCTTCGTGTCGTTCACCTCGAGGCAAAGCGATACGCCGAATTCATCAAAGCACTGTCGGCCGTTGGCACCCTCATTAAAGAGCCCGAAGCTCTCCAACAGAAGGACGGGTGGTTCTTCAGCAAGCGCTCACCTAAACGTATCACGATCTATCTGTTGATCGACCCCCCTGCCCCCGACGCCACCGCAGGAGAATAGCCACCCACACACTTTTAGCCGTCCCGCAGGCGAGACCCGCAGATTAGCACACCGCCAACTCCTCGGTAAACCAGAGGCCTTTACAAAGGCGCGCCGAGGCGATACCTTACCCGTATAACCGCTTTGCCAATCAATAAATATAACCGGAGGAATGGAGTCATGCGCGTTTTTACATCCACCTTTTGCGTCATCCTGATCATGGCCGGCACGTCGCTCGCGTTTGACGCCGACAGACCCAAAGCCACAGCCTCGAGTTCCGTCGTCGGCTATGGCGTTCTAGAAGCCGGTGCTGGCATCAGCTACTGCGAAAAGGAGGTCAACGGTCAAGATTTCCATGAGTTTGGAATGTTCGATACGCTCGTACGATACGGCCTCACCGAAACCGTCGAAGTGCGGCTCGGCTGGGATGGCTACATTTCACGCGAACGCAGCGGTGCGAACACAGACAAAGGCGTGGGCGATGCAACGCTGGGGACGAAGATTTTTGTACACGAAGAAAGCCGCTCCTTCGGCGAGGCGTCCATCATCGCGCAAGTCAACTTGCCGCTTGGCGACGACGAATTTACCAGCGACGAATTTGATCCGTCACTTCTTCTGGCTGCATCGCACACACTGCAGAACAAGTTTTCATTGGCCTACAACATCGGCGTCGGCCTCGAAACCGCCCTGGATAGCGACGGCGAAGAAGAAACAGTATCGTCAGCACTCTACAGCCTGGCCATCGGGCACGACTGCACAGCCATGATCGACGCCTACCTTGAAGTCGCGGGCGCCGTCGGCCTCAGCGCCTCCACAGACCCGGCCTTGCTCGCCACAGGGGTGAGTGTCTTGTTGCGCGACAACCTGCAAGCAGACGCCAGCCTTGGCGTTGGCCTCACCGACGACGCCAAAGACTGGTTCATTGGTGTCGGCCTCTCCTATCGACGATAAACCCCTTCTCTACGGCAGCGCACCTGCGACGTATGACGAAATCTCCACGAAGCAAGCATGGACGGTTATCTCCATCGGATTGGTCCGACCGCTCCGACGACGAACTGCTTCAGCTCCGCGTACGCGATCTTGGTCTACAGATCAGCACGTCGCGTCTTGAGCCCTTCATTGCGCAGCTCTATGAGGAGCTCGACGCGCAGGGCCTGACGTTTCGACCTCCATGCTATTTGGCCGACGAATGGTTTTGCCCCGACAAAGTTCCGATGATTGCCTTTCCTTTCTGTCTGGCGCACGCGCGCCTGATGCAATTGGAAAAGAAGATTATGTTCGAGGTCGAAGGCGATAGCCCCGAGAACTGCATGCGCCTGCTGCGGCACGAATGCGGCCACGCCATCAATTATGCGTATCAGCTCTACAAGCGTACGCGTTGGCGAGAGCTCTTCGGGCAGTTCTCGACAAATTACACATCCAATTATTCATTTCACCCCTATTCGCGCCACTACGTCGCCCACCTTGGCGACTCCTACGCCCAAGCCCACCCGGACGAAGATTTCGCCGAAACGTTCGCGGTCTGGCTCACGCCTGGCCGCACGTGGGAGCAGAAGTACGACGACTGGCCGGTTATCGGGAAACTACGCTACGTCGACAAACTGATGGCGCGTATCGGCGAGCAGCCGCCGATCAATACCGAGCGCGACATGCCCTATTCAGCAACACGCATGACCTCCACCCTGGCTGCGTTTTACGAACGTAAACGTAAAGTTCTTGGCGAAGAATTTTCCGGCTACTACGACGACGCGCTCAAGCGTATATTCGCTCAGTCAACCACCCGGGCCGATGCCGTGAAGGCATCCCGGTTCTTGCGTCGCCACCGTCGCCAGATCGTTGATAGCGTCACCGCCTGGACGCCGCAGCGCAAATTTGACGTCAATCATCTGACCCAGCGCCTGATCCGACGTTGCGACACACTTGGCCTGTACGTCAAAACATCGGACGCCACCTGCCTAATCGACTCAACCGCCCTGATCAGCGCCACGGTGAACCGCGTCTTGCGCAAACACGACAGCAAGGACCCGTCATGAAGCGAATGCTGCGCGTCACAACTCTAGTGGACTGGGATTCTGTGCCCGCCGACGACCCGCAACTGCAGGGCGGCGACAAGGCGCTTAACGTCACGGAATATCACGTCGTTAGCGCTTTGCGTCAGCTTGGGCACACCGTCACCATCGTTACCGCCCATTCAAGCGCGCAAGAACTCGTTGAGGACCTTACCGCCTCTAAGCCGGACGTCGTGTTCAATCTAACCGAACAGTTTCGCCACGACCGGCGCCTCGACACCAACATTGCGGCCCTGCTCGAACTGATGGGTATTCCGTTCACAGGGACCGGCTCGTCGGGTCTGATGTTGGCGCGCGACAAGAGTTTGAGCAAAGAGATCCTTGGCTACCACCGCATCAAGGTGCCCGGATTCGTCACGTTTTACCCCGGGCAACGCATTGCCCTGCCGCGCGCACTAACCTTTCCACTTGTCGTCAAACCGGCCTATACCGACGGCTCTGAAGGCATCGCAAACGCTTCGCTTGTTACACATGGCGAAGCGCTTAAAGAACGCGTTTTGTTTATTCACAATCACTGGAAACAGACAGCCATTGTCGAAGAATACGTCGAAGGGCGCGAATGTTACATCAGCGTGCTGGGTCAGAAGCGCCTGGCCGCGCTTCCGGGTCGCGAAATTTTCTTCACCGCCGAGGAAGGCAGCGGCCCCGTTCTCGCCACATACCGCGTCAAATGGGACGTCGCCTACCAAACCAAATGGGGCATCCGTTTCGGCGACGCCGATTTGGACGATGTCACGTTCGCGCGCGTGGCCAAGACATGCAAAAAAGTTTTCCGCCTGATGCAGTTGCGCGACTATGCGCGAATTGACCTGCGCTTGACACCCGAAGGTCGGATTCTGGTGCTTGAAGTCAACCCGAACCCGGACATTGCCTTTGGGGAAGAAGTCGCCGAGTCTGCGGAACGCGCCGGCATCGACTATGACGCCCTCATCTCTCAAATCGTCACGGCGGCCTACAAACGTGGCGCACGCTGAGCGCACTGCCCCCCCCTTACGCCTGCGCGGATGACGGCAAATTGAAGACGGACTCGATGGGTTCCATCTCGAACACCTCCGCATCCTGGCAGGCCATGCCGCCATTCTCCATGACGATCGACAGGAGACCAGCAATCGTATGCTCAGTCTTTTCCACATAGAGCTTCACGAGCCCGAGACTTGTCGACTTGCCAAACTGAACGACGAGTAAAAATTCATGCGCGATGCGCTGAATGTAAACGCTGGATGATGTGCCCTCGTGCGCCACGGAGTTGAAGCGCGCCTCACCGGTCAGTGATGCAAGTGCCTGTGTCGCCGCAAAAGACCCCGCCGCGAGCGCCGCGACGCTGTCAACGTGCTCCTGATCCTGCCAGGACGTGTTGGTTAATATATTACCACCGCTGTCACACAAAATAACGGCGGCCGCTTCGGCCTCCAGCATGAGATCCAACATAGCTTCATGCAAGACGCGACTCTGACTTTCGGTCACGGCTTCAGCCAAGCTTTGCATGACGACGCCCTCCGCACTCATGCCATCACCGCCGACATGTTGTTCTGCTGAATGAACTGCGCCATCACCATTTTGCAGATTCGATTCAGACTCTCAGTGACGCCAATGCCATCTTTGGCAACCGCCTCAAGGCAGGGCGCCTTGAGTGAGTCATGATTCAAAAGAAAGTCCATGTACTCGGTCGGCGCAATATCGTCGAGGTCACGTTTGTTGTGCTGAAAAATATAGGGCACATCATCCAAGGAGCGACCGTGCAGGTTCAAGTTGTCTCGCAAGTTGGCAAAGCTCCGTGCGTTCTCCTTCATCTTGCTCCACTGCGAGTCCCCGACGAAAACAACGCCGTCCGCACCAGACAGTACAATGCGACGCGTCTTTTCATAGATCGGCTGGCCCGGAACCGTATACAGCTGGAAGCGGCTCACGTAACCTTTAATAGCTTCCGACTTCAGCGGTAGAAAGTCAAAGTACAACGTGCGATCCTGGGCGGTTGACAACATGGTCAGCTTGCCCTTCGCATCCTGCGGCATGACTTCGTGCAAGTATTTCAAGTTCGTTGTTTTTCCACCCAACGGTGGCCCATAATAGACGATCTTGAAGTTAATCTCTTTGCGCTCGAAACTGACGAATGACATTTTCGTTCTCCTTGCTAGGCCCGCATCTCGCGGATA
>JAPKCZ010000132.1 GCA_028822745.1 Kiritimatiellia bacterium
GGATTTCGGACTCGTTCCCCTCGAGGCCCAAGCCTGCGGCACACCCGTCATTGCCTACGGCTGCGGTGGTGCGCTTGAAACCGTCGAAAACGGCAAAACGGGCCTTCATTTCGCCGAACAGAGTGTGGACAGCCTGATGGAAGCCGTTTTGGCCGGCGCCGACACGCCGTGGGACCGCAGCCACATCCGAAAACATGCAGAAGCTTTTGGCATTCAACAATTTGTGGATGGAATGAGCGCATCGATTGAGCGTTGTATGAGCGCACCGGACCCCATTTAGAACCACAAACGAGGCGGAAACGAGGCCTCTTTAGAGAAAAATCGCAAATGACGCCGCTCCGAGAGTTGACAGGAGCTGCCGCGTTGCGTATATTCCCTCTTCTTTTTCCACCGATGAATTTATCGATCCAGAGGTTAGATCATGGATGCATATGCAGTAATTGAAACGGGCGGCAAACAGTATCGCGTCAAAGCAGACGACACGGTGCGCATTGAACGTCTTAAAAGTGACGTCGGAGAATCCGCACAGGCCGAACGCGTTCTGGCAGTTTCCGATGGCAAAGCACTCACCGTCGGCACACCGACGATTGATGACGCCAACGTGACGTTCACGGTTGTCGACCACATTCGCGGCGAAAAAGTCGTCAATTTCAAGAAAAAGAGGCGCAAAGGCTACTCCCGCAAGGTGGGACATCGCCAGGAGCACACGATCATCAAGATCGATAGCGTCGCCTAAACCCCAACGACGGACCATAGCGCCCGGAGGCACCCGAAATGGCACATAAAAAGAGTGGCGGTTCCGCCAAGAACGGTAGAGACAGTCGATCCAAGCGACTCGGCGTGAAGCACTATGGTGGCGAAGTCGTCACCGCAGGCAGCATCATCATTCGCCAGCGCGGCACCAAGTTCCACGCAGGAAGTAACGTCAAGCGCGGTGGAGATGACACCCTTTTTGCACTTAAGGCCGGCACCGTGTATTTCGAAAAACAGAATCGCCGCGTCAGCATCATTGAGCCAGTCGCCGCTGAATAATTAGCGAACGAAGCATCAAATAAGTCGCCGGAATTCTGCGTGTCAGAGTCCGGCGATTTTTGTTATCAGGCATCCCCAAATCAGGTTTCCTAAATACGCGCATGAAAACCAGAACCTTCATGGACAAAGTCGTGCTGTATGCCCAAGCCGGCAGAGGCGGAAACGGGTGCAACAGCTTTCGACGCGAGAAGTTTGTTCAGCACGGCGGACCGGACGGCGGCGACGGGGGCTGCGGAGGTAACATCACTCTAGTCGGCAACCACGACGAAAACTCGCTGGTACGCCTCTACTTCACGCCCCACCAGACGGCCCCCAACGGCGGCGACGGCAAAGGCAAGCAACTCTACGGCAGAGGCGGCAAAGATCTATACATCGCCGTCCCCTGCGGCACCGAAGTCCACGACCGTGCCAGCGGCATGATCCTCGGCGACATTAAAGAGCACGGCGAAGAACTGCTTATTGCGCGCGGCGGCAAGGGTGGCCTCGGAAACATCCACTGGAAAACATCGACCCACCAGGCGCCGACCGAAAAGACCGACGGCTATCTGGGCGAATACGTCGAATTGCGCCTAGAGCTGAAAATTCTGGCGGATGTTGGCTTGGTTGGCTTCCCAAATGCCGGAAAATCATCGATTATCACTGAAATAAGTGATGCGCACCCAAAAATCGGGGCCTATCCGTTCACCACGCTGAACCCGATCATCGGCACCCTAATTTACAAAGACTATTCTCGCGTGACGGTCGCCGACATTCCCGGCCTGATTGAAGGTGCCCATGAGGGCGTTGGACTTGGGCATGACTTCCTGCGTCACATCGAACGTTCGCAATGCCTCGTCTTCGTCATCGACATGGCCGCCACTGATGGCCGCAAACCCCACGACGATTATGTCGCCCTGCGTAAGGAACTTGAATTATATCAAAGCAGCCTGGCCGACCGCCCATACATCGTCGTCGCCAACAAAATGGATATGCCAGAGGCTGCGGATAATCTGGTGGAATTCAAAAAAGAAACCGGCGTGGATCCATTAGCCATGTCGGTTTTGGATAACGTCAGCATCGAAGAGCTTCGCCAACGCATACACGCCATGATGAAAGAGCTGGGAAACAGACCACCAGCCTAGTGCGACGCTTTCGACTCGAGGTTTAGGTCCACCAGCGCGTTAGTACGGCCGTTGCACGGAAAGGCGCACGTAAGCCGCCGAATCAACCTCGATATCGGACGGCCCGAGGACTTCGATCTCGCTCTCGAAGCGGCCTCCCAGCTCGACACCAACGCTAAAGTCGTTGCGCAATTCCTTGGTGAGCCCGACCGCTGCACCAACATGCTCAAGGGTCACGGTGTCACGTGCAAAGGCTTCGTCGTCATCGAGTCCGAATGAATCACTTTCCTTTTCCACGCGAATATAGGTAGCGAACCCACGATCCAGGAGCAGATCAAACCGTGTTTCCGGAATGCCCAGTCTCAGGAACATCGTATCCGAAATTTCCCAATCCAACGCCAGCGTAGGCAACACGTCCAGCCCGAAGCCCGGCCGCACCTCAGCCCCGGCGATGGCGGACACATGTGGCGTCACACGCTTCAGAAAATAGCCAGAAAAGGGAACAAAAATCGAATCTGTCTCCAATGCGTCCATGTCTGCATAGAGGCCTGGTCGAATACCGAACTGCAAGGCATAGCCACCCGTGTAGCGCCAGACGGAAGTAAATTCAGCACTCAAGGTCAAGAGCTGCTCAGGCAGATCAATACCCAAATCATCGCCATAGGTAATGAGACCAAAGACGAGATCCACATCCAATGTACCCATCATGAACTGGTCGGAAGAATAATAGCGCCAATTGGCGTCAACGTCCGTGCGACTGGTGTCGCCCAACGACCCCTCGAGCGTGGTATCCGGAAGCAGAGTCAGCCCTCCATAATATTCGTTCGCAGGCCGCGCATCCAGCGATGGGTAATACGCAATCCCCCCGGGTTGGGTGGCCTGCGCTCGCGCCACGCCGGACGACAGCCCGACCAGCATGACAACAGAGAGAAAAATGGAAAAACCAGCACGTTTTGTATTTTGCGTTTTCATAATGGGTATAATGAGTCGCGCAAAGTTCGCCTCCGGTCAAGTGATTTCAGAAGGATTCCAACAGAATGGCCGTACATCATCGATGCACGCGGCACCACATACGGCCATCAAAAGGCGGTCAACACCAAGCGCGATACCGCCACAATCGGGCATGCCCGCCGCAAGCGCGCCGAGAAAATCTTCGTCCAACGGATAGCTGTCGCGACCCGATTCTTGGCGTTCCTGATTCCAAAGCTCGAATCGTCGGCGCTGCTCCTTGGCATCACAAAGCTCCGAATAGGCGTTGGCCAGTTCCATCCCGCCAACCAACAGCTCCCAACGTTGCGCGACAGGTGGCTCCGAGTCTGAGTAGCGCGCCAATGCCGCCGCTTCGGCCGGATAATCCATCAGAACAACGGGTACATCAATCGACAGCGCCGGAAGCACCTTGGCCACAAGATCTGCATCGAAACGATCTTCGTCATAGTGTGCGACAGGGTCCCAGCCCGCATACTCCAGAAACACGTCCTGAACACGCACCTCGAGCCAGTCCGCGGCAAGGTCGACGCGATGTTCACCGACAGAAAGGATCGTGGAGCCCGTCACCTTTGCAACAACCGCACGCAGAAGCGCTCGGCAATCGACCAACACGCCGCGATAGTCGCAACCGGTCCTATACCATTCGAGCATCGTGTATTCCGGGTTATGCAGCGAACCACGTTCGCCATAACGAAAACACGGGCCAATCTCATACACGCGCGGTACACCGCCCGCCACAAGCCGCTTCAGATGCAATTCAGGGGACGGGCGCAGGTACGACCCATCCGTGAGTTGAAACGCATCAATATGCACTTCGGGCGGAGGCGCAGCCACGCGCACAGGCGTTTCGGTTTCGATGAAGTCGTGCGCCTGAAACCAGGCTCGCATTTCAAACAGAAGGCGGCTGCGTGTTGCGAGGTGAGACACATTCATCGCAACGGCACCACTCAGGCCTTGCTGATACGGTCAGCGTAGGAGCTTGTCCGCGTATCCAGCTTGATGATGTCGCCCTGATTCACAAACAGCGGAATCTGGATTTCGTATCCACCCTCGATCGTGGCCGGCTTCAGCACATTCGTTGCTGTGTCGCCGCGCGCACCAGGTTCCGTGTAGACGATTTCTTTTTCGACAAAGTTTGGTAGCGTAATTTCGACCACACGCTCGTTGTAAAACAACACACCCACCTCGATACCTTCATTCAAGAAATGGCGATTATCACCCAGCATCTCCACACCGATGATGACCTGCTCGAAGTTTTCATCCATAAAGACGTAGCCGTCCGTGTCCTGATAGGAATACTCGAGCTTGCGTTCGTTCAGCTGTGGTTTACCAATTTTCTCAGACGAACGGTAACTCTTCGTCATCGTCGTACCTGTAATCATGTTCTTTAGCTTGCAGGCATAGATGGACTGACCTTTGCCCGGTTTGGTGAAGGTAAACTCGGTGATAACGTAGGGTTCGCTCTCAATTTCGACTTTGAGGCCTTTGCGGAGATCTGACACTGAAAACATAAATATACCCTCGGCATGCGTTCCCGAACTCTGTTCGGCTTCTTTTTGTGCGACGTGGAGCGACGTGGAGCGACGTGGAGCGACGAACCATAACGACGCCACTGCAATGTGTCAATATCCCCCGCCTCGGATCACTCCATACTGGCCTTGCGGTACGCTTCACGGTAGACTCCGCTTTTATGCAAAAACCGAATCAGGAAGGCCGAAACGATGCCAAACGCTCCCAAACGAATGCTGCTGCCCCTGGTTGGTGGACTAGCCATTGTGGCACTCGCCTGCTACCTATACGCCAACGAAACGGTAAACACTCCACTTCAGAAGGAATCGACCGCCGTGACAGAAACACCTGACATCCATGACGACGCAGACCGCGAGGGTCGCATGCCCATTCCTTCTGCCGCGGAAATCGCCAAACTGCCATCCGACGGCGGCCCCGACTACAATCGGCTCGTCTTTGAAAAAAGCCCCTACCTTTTGCAGCACGCAGGCAATCCGGTCGACTGGTACCCCTGGGGCCAAGAGGCATTCGACAAGGCCAAGCGTGAAAACAAACCGATCCTCCTCTCCGTTGGTTATTCGACCTGCCACTGGTGTCATGTCATGGAACACGAGTCCTTCGAAATAGAAGACGTCGGCGAACTGATGAACCGTCACTTTGTTGCCATCAAAGTGGATCGCGAAGAACGCCCCGACGTGGACCGCGTTTACATGAGCTACACACAAGCGTCGACCGGTAGCGGCGGTTGGCCCATGAACGTCTGGCTGACACCGGACTTGAAACCCTTTTTTGCAGGCACCTATTTTCCGCCAGAGGACAAATGGGGGCGTCCCGGTTTCAAAACGATCCTGAACCGCTTGGCGCAAGCGTGGGACGAAAAGGCCGACGAGATTCGCAAATCAGGCGACGAAGCCATCGCGCACTTGAAACGTATGGACGAATTAAAAGAAGACCCCGACTTGAAGCTCCAACAGGCTATTCTGGATCGTGGCTACGAACAGATCATCACCTCGTTTGACCCGCGTTACGGCGGATTCGGAAACGCACCCAAATTTCCGCGCCCGGTCACACCCGCATTCCTTTTGCGATACGACCATCGCATGGGCACAACAGAAGGCCGCGACGCGGTTCTGCACACCTTGCGCAAGATGGCCGATGGCGGCATCCACGACCATGTTGGCAAAGGGTTCTCCCGTTACGCCGTCGACGAACGCTGGCACGTCCCTCACTTTGAGAAGATGCTTTACGACCAGGGGCAACTGGTACCGCTCTACGTCGACGCCTATCGCATCACAAAAGACCCTTACTACGCCGATATCGCCCGAGACATACTGACCTACGTGCAACGTGACATGACGGGCGAATTTGGCCAGTTCTATTCAGCCGAAGACGCAGACAGCCCCCTGCCTGAGAACCCAAAAGAGCAGGCCGAGGGTGCCTTCTATGTCTGGGAGCAGTCCGAAATCGACGCCGCCTTACCCGAGGCGGACGCGAAACTGTTCAGCCATTATTTCGGCGTCAAAGCAAAAGGCAACGTCGACAGTGATCCACACAACGAGTTCCCCAACAAGAACGTGCTGATTATCGAACAGAGCATCGAGG
>JAPKCZ010000133.1 GCA_028822745.1 Kiritimatiellia bacterium
CCCATTCGTGCTAAAATTCAGAGCTTACGCATTTGAAAACAATGTTTTTTTCGATAGTCTTTCGCCATGCAACACGATCGAGGACCGCACCGAATGCGTTCAGTTCAAAAACGGGCCTTCGCCAGCGGGCGACCGGAGACGCACATTTCATGACTAAACGCCGCGCATTCCCCATTGTTATCCTCTTGCTTGTCCTTCTATGCACAGGCAGCGGCGTGCTCGCCTATCGCCTGCTCGACCAACTCGGCAATGACACAAGCCCACTGGCCAGTTTAGGCGCATTTTTGAGTTCCATTGGATCAGGGGGATCCGATGACGCGCCCCAAAAACCGTCTTTCAATCCGGCCGCCAATGATGGTCCCGTCGGTGCCGGCGTGGCATCCGACCGTAAATGGATGCTTAAATCTCCGTCTTATCAAGCCCAGGGCACGCCGCTCTCGCTGCAGGATGATGATAATCGACAAAATGGACCGGGCAGCACCTCGTTCGGAGGATTCCCTCTTTTCTTCGAAGATTGCGACGACTACGGCGGCGAACTGGACATGCTCAGCGCAGGCGCCGACATTGAATTCTTTTTAACATCAGGCCTGACCTGTATCGACCTACGCAGACCCGAAGTGAACGTTCCCGAGAATGAAGAGCGCAAATACGAAATCGAAGATAGCGGTGGAACGCGAGAAATCAATGCCTTTGAGCTGAATCAGGAATTGCAGATGTGCCTCAACTTTGGACAACTCAATCCCCGCGGAACGGTGAATGCAAATAAAGGAAATGCAGCCGAAAATGAGGGCCAGGCAGCAGACCCAAGTGAGCGCCTCGCCAAATGGCATTCACATTTCACGCGTGATACCCCACAGGACCCCGTCCGGCTAGACAGCGCGCCAAAACGCGAAGAGAATCCCGCCGTCACGTCAGGGGCGGGACGCAACAACTACCTAACAGGCAGCGACCCCTCTCGCTGGTTTCGTGATCTACCGGGATTTGCGCGGGCCCACCATCGCAACATCATGCCCGGCGTCGACCTCGCTTGTTATGCCGATCAAACCCGCATTGAATACCTACTGACCTTCTGGCCGGGCACACAACCAAGTGATTTCACATTCACCTACAATGAGGCTCTGAGCGTCGCACCCTTAGGCAGCGGAAACGTTGCGGTCGACTACGATTGCGCCCGCGTTCTGCATCATCGTCCCATGGCTTACCAATTTAAAGAAGGCCGCCCGGAAGCGCTCAACGCGTCGTACTCCGTGAAGGGAAACACCGTCAACGTGCACGTCGACCCACCCATCAAGCGGGACGACCGCGCCGACCGACTGAACGATGGATCACGCATCCCTAAACCCCAGCTTGACTTCCTGACCCATTTTGGAGGCAACGGCACCGACGTCTGTTACGCCCTGGCGCACGACGGCAAAGGCTTTGCTCACATGACCGGCATGACCACATCCTCGTCCTTCTCCGCCGACCGCCGTGAGCAGTCGCCGCACACTGAAAACACCGACGTTTTCGTCGTACGCTTTGCATCGGCCAACCACCAGCTGCACACCTCGACATTCATCGGCGGCAGTCACGACGATCGCGCCTTTGCCATCGTCGCCGACGAACAAGGCAACAGCTACATTTGCGGCGAAACCCTTTCACCCGACTTCCCCGCGGTCGGGGCACCGGTCGCCGGTGTTTCCGGGCGTGGCTGGGATGCGTTTGTGGCCAAACTCGACGCCATCACAGGCGAGATCGTTTTTGCTTACCGCATTGGCGGCACAGGAGATGACCGCGCCTACGGCATCGCTCTGGATCCAGACGGCAACGTCATCCTCGCCGGCATGACGTATTCAGATGATTTCCCAACAGGCCCAGGCAGTCGTCCTAAGCGGAGCGCTGTGAATGGCGACGCCTTCCTGATCAAGATCAGCAAAGAGGGCGACCGCATCATGGGCGGCAGCCGTTTCGGCGGCAGCGACAGCGACCACGCGTTCGGCCTCACCACGGATGCGCACGGCTTTTCTTACGTCGTTGGCGAAACACGTTCCGACGATTTCCCGCTGACGAACGCGTTGCAAGGCGAAGACCGTAGTTCCGGCTGGGACGGGTTCATTGTAAAATTTAAGAACGACTGCACAACACCGGTTTACGCAACACGCATTGGCGGCCGCAATGATGACCACGCCTATTGCGTCGCCGTCGACCTTGCGGGCTATGCTTACGTTGGCGGCGAAACCAGTTCAGAAGATTTCCCAACCATAAGCGGCCTGCAGACCAACTTCGCCGGCGGCGAATGGGACGGCTTCGTGATGAAAATCGAGCCCGAAGGAAAGCATGCCGTCTATTCCAGCTACATTGGCGGAAGCAGCAACGACCGCATCTACGCGATTGCAGCCGACGTCGACGGTCACCTCTTTTTCGGCGGCGCCACACAATCCAGCGACATGCCCACGCTGCGTGCCGTGCAACCCAATTACAAAGGCTAGCAAGACTGTTTCATCGGCCGCCTTTCCCCTAAAGGCAACACGATCGACTATCTGACGTTCATCGGCGGCGAGAAGCGTGACAGCATTCACGCCCTGTCCTTGCACACCCGCGAGTCGGTCGTTTTTTCGGGGCGTACAAGCTCGACCAATCTCATCGTGTTAAAACCCATGCAATCGGCCCACCGCGGACGTGAGGACACGCTCGTCGGACGCCTGGTGAGCGAAGCCAAACCGTCACCTGAAATGAAACTCGTGAAGGCAAAGGAACAGCCCGGAGGGCCTGAATACGATTTCTACGTGAGCGCGTCCGAAGTCACCAACGATGAGTACGTCCGTTTTCTGAACGACGCGCAAGCCAACCCCAGCACGGACCGTGGCACCAACCTCTATTTCGATGCGCGCGGTGACGTCTGGTTCAACACCAATCACGTTCAGAAGATGCACGAAATCCTCAGCATCCAAGACAGTCGTATTGTCTATCGGTCGCATTTCCCTGTGGGCAGCCGCTATGGCGTCACCCCCGTCCTGCCACGTGATGGCGATTCCTATGCGCATCACCCGGCTGCAGGCGTCTCTTGGTATGGCTCATTAAAATACTGCAACTGGCTCACCTTGGCCACTGGGCGCGGCGCCCAGGAACGCTGTTTCCGCGAAGGACCCAATCCGCGGGACTGGGCACCGGTCACCTGCTCTGAAACGAATTGGGCACGCGGCCGCTTCACACCTGGCGAACGCGAAGCCTGGACCAAGTACCGCGGGTTCCGCCTGCCCATGGACAACTGCGGCCAACCCCCCATGGACAACGATCACGTCTTCTTGGTGACACGCCAGGAATTCGTCGCATTTCTCAATGACGCCCAGCGCGACCCGCGCAGTCTGAAGGGCATGAACCTTCAATTCAACACGCAGGGTGACGTGGCGTACAGCGTGGACGAGATAATCGACGCCAACGAACTGTTCCGCATCGCCCACAGCGGCATAAGCTACGCACCATCGGCACCTGTGGGTAAGCGCTATGCCGTGGAGCCATCCGTGCGTGACGACAACAACCTCGGTGACCCCGCGCTTGCGCCCGTGAAGAATGTGTCCTGGGTCGGTGCCGTCAAATACTGCAACTGGATGAGCCTGAACGCAGGCTTGGCTGATACCGACTTGAGCTATCGCGAATGCACCAACGGTTTCGATTGGGCAGCGACAACGGTACCGCACGAAGAATGGGTCGAGAGAAACTTCAGCGACCAATCCATGAACGACTGGCTGGAAACGAAGGGCCAAAAACTGCCCTACCAAAGCGAACGAGTTGACACCAATCAGATTGAGAATCTGACGAAATACACATCGGCCACGAACAGCTACCCCAACCCCTACAACGAATTCTATAAAGCCTCGGCATGGAACAAGACGACCAACGGCACGTACGGCATCGGCGATTTGAGCGGCAATGTCGAAGAATGGCTGGTCGACCCCGGCACAGCAGGGTCCCTCGATACGCGTGCCTGCTACGGCGGTTCCTGGCTTTTCCCTCTACCCACCGTTGACCAGCGTTTCTTTGTTCACCCCTATTTCACGGACAACTTCCGCGGCTTTCGCGTGACCAGCACGGTCGCGGATGAAGAAATGCACGTCATTCGCCTGCCAATGCGTATCTGCATTTGTGGCTACGGCGTCGGCCCGGGTTCCGGCCGCGAAGCTGGCGAGGACGAGGATGATATCCCAAGTCAGCGCAAAGGCACCAAACTGGGCTTCGAAGAAAGTGAAGAACACGACCATCTTATTCCAAGCCGCGAAGGCGGTGGAGGGCGTCGTGGGAAAGGTGGTGGCAAAAAAGAAGGTGGTGGCGAAGAAGGTGGTGGCGGCGGAGAAGGTGGTGGCGGAGAAGAAGGTGGTGGCGAAGAAGAAGGCGGTGACGAAGAAGAAGGCGGCGGCGGCGGAGAGGAAGAAGGACCAATCGAAAGCGCCAGTGGGGACGGAGAAGTTTCCGGCGAAGAAGAAGAGGACGAAGAATAGCCTCCTGAATCCCTAAACCTTGCCGCAGGAACGCTGAACGCGATGGCCTATTTCCAGTCTTTGCTCATTTTACTCTGTGCCACGGCATTAACGCCGTGGTGTCTATCTCGGCGTTTCGCACCACGAGCCCGTATGGCGACGGCACTGACCGTTGCAGGCCTCTCCGGCATCGCACTCAATGTTGTCATTCCCGTGCTGCTGCATTTACGCGGAATTCCAATCACAACAGCGAGTCTCTGCCTGACACATGTGCTATTTGCCAGCACGTCCGTTTTAGTCAACCTACCATTCCGGCACCTGCGCCCGACGTCGCCCTCACCCGGTGAACGGCGCCTACTCTATGCCTGCCTCCTTTTTGGACTCATCGTCATTCCGTTGACCCCCTTGGCTGGTATCGACACATACAAGTGGCAGGGATTAGCCACCAACATCGCCGTTGAACAAAATGTACCTTGGTTGGTGCACCCGCTTTCGCTGCTGGGATTCACACCACGCGCCTACCCTTCCGCACAGCCCCTGCTTCTTGGCTGCTTGCAAACAGGGCCCCTGCTTGGCGTCGAAACGGGCTTCATGATTGTTTCCTGGTTTTCCGGCATGCTCGGACTGTGCGGCGCCTACGTCCTCGGGCAGCGCCTCCAACTTGGCGACCGAAGGTCCCTCTGGCTGGCCCTGCTATACGGATTCTCTCCCGTGTTCATGCGCTACAACCACTGGTGCACCGGCCGCGGGCTCTTCCTTGCGGTCTATCCCTGTTTTCTGGCCTTCATTTTGCCGCCGTGGCGCTGGCGTCATCTACCCGGCGCTCTATTGTCGGCTCTGTTGCTGCCCCTGACACACAAAACAGGCCTAATCGCCCTTGGTCTCGCGCCGCTAGTATGGCTGTCCAATCTGGTGCTTCCAAGAAAACCTTGGATCTGGGTGATGCTGCTTCTCGCCGCGCCAGCGTTGCTGGCAGCGCTGCTATTGTCCCCACCTGCCGGCGGGCCATTTCCTCTTGGGTCCATCATCGGTTTTTCGGTCAAATCAGCAACCCGCTTCGGGATCCTCATCCCCCTCGCCGCCCTCTCCCTCTTCATGGCACGCGCCTGGTTGACGACCTCGTCGCGCGCACTGGTGCTTCCCATGGTTTTGACGCTCCCATTGGCCTACCCTGCAGATATGTATGGCGCCATGCTCGCCCTACCCTTTATCGCACTTGCAGCGACGCTCGGCCTAGAGGGGCTCACGCAACGCTTCACGCAACATGCGACACGCATCACAAACATCGCCCTCGCATTGTCGCTGCTTGGCGCACTGACGGTGGTGACACACCGCAATCGGAATGCGACACCAAAACGCGAGCGCGCAGCGGCGCTGTATCTCAACACCGTCGACCCCCTAGGCCCTTTGATGGTGCACGCACCGGGCCGTACGCGCGTTCACTTCCACGCCTATCTCACCGGCTGCCCGCGTTTCGTCCTTCACGAGGGCGACGCCCAAACCGTGCAGGTCCGACCCCATCTTCCACCACTTCAAGGCGCTCCTGCCGACGTGGCGCGTGACTGGATCGACTACTTGCGCAACGTCTTCGAAGTGCCCGACATTGGCATCGATTGGTACGGCGTTGATCCTCGCGAATACTTCGTAAAGGTTGACGGGCGAGGCGAAGCCCCCGAGGATGGACGCTCGATCTACGCCCAAGACGGCATAGAAATCATCGCCCCCGCCACACAGGAGACGGCGCCCGATGTCCAATGAACAAAGCACAGCGCCC
>JAPKCZ010000134.1 GCA_028822745.1 Kiritimatiellia bacterium
CGAAACGTATGCGCCGTTGATGGCGCAGTTTTCCGATGCGCAGTCTGGTGTTCGGTCGTTTACCGATTTCATCAAGGAGAGTGTGCGTCATCGCGATCAGGTCGCCGAGGCGCTGGAGGCGGGTCGCGACCGTTTGATGGAGTTGCATTCCTTTCGTCCCGAACCTGCCGCGGCGTTGTTGGCGTCCGTCAGCGCGCTGGATACGGATCGTGACTATGAAGCCTATGTGTTGAAGCTATTTGAAGCCCTTGGCGTCTATGCGGAAGAAACAGCGGACCGTTGTTATCTGATCAAGACGCACGATCTGGTGTCGGACACCATCCAAGGCCTCAGCGATGAGCGCCAACATGTGACCTTCGACCGTGAAATTGCATTGGCACGCGATGAAATGACATTTCTCGCAGCCGATCATCCGTCGGTTCGCTCGGCCATGGAGTACGTGCTCACCAGTGGACAGGGGCTTAGCAGTGTGGGCTTGTGGTTGGATGAGCGTCAGCAACAGTTGTATGCCGAATGTCTGTTTCGCGTGTCCTGGACGGCCGATGCCTCGCTGCCAGTCGACCGCTTTATCAAGCAGACACTATTTCACTCCCTAGTCGACATGCAGGGACGAGACTGTCGTGAGCTGTTGCCGGAAATCGCCTCCCATAAACTCACGGACGCACGTCAAGTCGGGTTGATGGATCGCGTCAAGGCGCTGCGTGAAAATATTGAGCAAATGGTGGTCGCGTCCGAACCGATCGTCGAAGACGCCTTCAAGGCCGGCGTGCAGCAGGCCGTCACAGACGCGACACAGCACTTTGACGATGAAATCAAACGTCTCGAGTTTCTGCGCCAGTTCAATGATCACATCCGCGATGATGAAATCGACGCCCTGACCGCGCGACGCGATCAAACACTGGCCGCACTGCAAGGCTGCCGCCTTCGCCTCGACGCCATCCGTGTCATTGTTCGCACCGCTAACTGGGGCTAACCTGATCTCTGCACTCTCGTGACAAAGTTGATGAATAGATCAGGCTAGCGCGCTTCAGTCGAAGGCGTAGCAACTTGATTGAACCTAAAAAGAGCAGTTGAAACGTGCGGGTGGGACACTTTTTCGTACACGTCGTCGCAACCCTTGCTCGGATACCCTTACCCGACTGACGTTTCTCTGTTCGCGTTCACTTTTCGCTGAAGTGAATCGGTTATGTGCCTACGTGTGGGGTGGTTTTCGGTGCCCATCTGGTACGCATAACGCAAAATGTGTTGCGTGCTTGGTGGGTTTTTCGTCAGATGTGACCCCATGTACGGACTTCTTCGATTTTTTCTGGCTCTGATGCTGCTACCGCTCTGTGCGGCGTTTACATCGACGGCCATCGATCTGATTGATCTGGCGCAGCCGCTGGGTGAACGTGCCATTCCTGAATCGGCGTGGGCCCTGGGGGGTGGTTATGTCCTCTGGTTGCTGCTCTTTTTTACGATGCCGCGCCCAGTACGCACCTATGTGCTCGCACATGAACTGACGCATGCGCTTTGGGCCGCATTAATGGGTGCGCGTGTCTCCAAGCTCAAGGTCACACGCACCGGTGGCAGTGTGACCGTCTCTAAATCCAATTTTCTGATCACCCTGGCACCGTATTTTTTTCCGCTCTATACGGCGCTCGTGATCGTGCTCTATTGGGCGCTGGGCTGGTTCATGCCGGTCGCGGACTACTATATAGCCTGGCTCGCCCTGGTTGGGTTTACGTGGGGGTTTCATTTTACGTTCACGGTGACGACCCTGCTGCAGCGGCAATCGGACGTGGAGGAATATGGACACGTCTTTTCCTATGTGATCATTTACATGATGAACGTGCTGGGTGTGTGTCTCTGGGTGCTCGCCGTGGCGGATCCGGATTTCGAAACGTTCGCCCGAAAGGTGACGGCGTATGCCGTTGAATACTATGGTTTACTGATCGATACGGCGTGGGGCCTGATAGCGTCATGGAAGGATCGATTGCCCTATTAATGGCCTGTTTTAGACCAATTGAGCTAAAGTTAATGCGGCAGGCAATAAGTCCGTCATTGAGACGTTGTTTGTATGGAGAGACGCAAGTGCTGATGGTTGAGACATGAGTGAGCGCCCTGATGAAAACCTGATCAAGGCGTATCTAGAGGGCGACACGGAGGCGCTGGCCATCCTTGTCGATCGTCACCGCCGCGGCGTTTATGGATACATCGTTAATATGGTGGGTCATGGCGCGGATGCGGACGACATTTTTCAGAGTGTATGGATAAAAGCGATTCGCAATCTGGAGCGCTATCAGCACAGCAATTTTGGAGGCTGGTTGACGCGCATTGCGCGCAATGCGGTATTGGATCAGGCTCGGCGACGTAAGCCCGATGCGAGTTTGGATGCGGAATTCGCTGACGGACGTACGATGGGCGACGCGTTGGCGTCGGCTCAGGCAGACCCGCAGCAGGAAGTGTCGGCGTTAGAGCTGGGCGTGCGCATACGCGAGGCCGTGGCCTCGTTGGGTGTCGAACAGCGAGAGGTTTTTATATTGCGAACGCAGCAGAAATTAGCCTTCAAGGAGATTGCGATCATGCAAGGCGTTTCGATTAACACCGCGCTGGCGCGAATGCAGTACGCGTTGGCCCATTTGCGTCCTCTGTTGGCGCAGGACTATGAACAGTTGGGGCATTCGTCATGAGTGAGCGTAAAGAACAAGATTGGGTTTTGCTTCGCGAAAGCGGTGAGTTGGATGAAACCGCCCAGCTTTCGGACGCGCTGGCACGCGACGAAGCACTCGCCGATTATGCCCTTGATGTGCGTCGCCTGGAGGCGCTTGGCCGTGAAGCACTTTCGGTGGACGGCCCATCCGATGATCTGGTCGCTTCGGTTTTACGTGAAGCGGCGTCCGAGGTGGATCTTAAGCCCCTGCCCATGTCGCGCGTTTTTGTGAAGGTGCTCGCCTATGCCGCAACGCTGATGCTGGCGCTGGGTCTGTGGCAGTTTCATGATCAACAGCAACAGGCCACGCGTGTCGGCGAAATGCAGGCTATTCTCAGCCTTGGTGCAATGGATGATGATACGACGGATCATGTTGCGTCCGAGGACGGGGACGATCTGCAAGCGCTCGCGCACATGTTGTTGGAAATGGAAGGGCTTGCCTACGAGGAAGAGGCGCAGGCGGATTACGACATCTCAGAGGAAGAGATCACGCAACCCGTTTCGCTCCGTCCCAGAGCGACTCAAGACCATAATACTCTCGCATTTCACGCGAGAAAATATGGATGACCACGTCGACGTAATCCAGAACCATCCAGCCGCTACCGGCGACGCCTGATCTTCCGTAAACAGCGACACCTTCCTTTTTTAACTGCTTTTGGATGTCTTCGTACATCGCCTTAAGATGCGGTGTGCTGGTGCCGGATGCGATAATGGAAAAGTCCATCATTGGCGAGACATCCCGCACGTCCAGCAGGTGAATATCTTCTCCGAGGCGATCCGACATGATGTCGCGTATGCGTAGGGCTAATTCTTGAGAGGTAATGGTGTAGGGTTCCTTTGCGGGCCGTGACGCTATGTGCCGTCATTGCCAGTGGTCGGTGCGTACAGGTCGTGCGCGGCAATATACGCTTCGACTTCTTTCGGCACAAGGTATCGAATTGAGAGCCCCTGTGCAACCCGTTGTCGGCATTCTGTTGAGGAAATGTTGATGGCGCGTCCCTGATGCACGTCCTGAAGCAGCTGTGTGGCCCATGGTTGGGGCAGTTTAGCAACGTTGGCCTGGAGGGTTTCCATGGCTTGGCCGGGTCGAATAAAGGTGATGAATCGGCACAAAGTGAGCAATTCCTCGACGCGCATCCATGTATAAAGATCATTTAAGCTGTCTGCACCAATTAAAAAGAACAGTTCAGCGTCAGGGTGTCTGTCGCGCAGCGTCATGACGGTGTCAATGGTGTAGGTCTTGCCCTGACGGTGCCGTTCCAGGTCGTCGACGTGGAAGCGAGGGTTCCATGCGGTTGCGGCACGGATCATCTCAATGCGGTCCTCGGCAGGCCGAATATCGCCCAGGTCCTTGTGGGGTGGGTCGCCTGAGGGAACGAAAATGACGCCGTCCAGGGCCAGCGTTTCAAGCGCGGTTTGCGCCATGAGCAGATGGCCAACGTGGGGTGGGTCGAACGTGCCGCCCAGAATTGCGAGGCGTGTTGTCTTTGATTTTTCTCTCATCGCGATGTTCCTGTGACACATTGCCATTACCATCATCCGACAAAATGCACAAATACAAGATTTGACAGTGTAGCGTTTGGGCCTATTCTTCGATGATGGTGTGGGCGGTCGTTTTGACGTGGCCAACACGAGTATGTTAGCGAATTATCGTTTATGAACAATGCCCAACCTGTTGAGAACGCTTCGGAGTCGACGCTGGAGGCTTCTGCTGTGAACGATCCGACTTTACGTCCGCAGGTTTCGTCGATTGCATCGTTGCACACACGCAATCAGTTAGGCATCGCCTTTGCGCTTGCCGTGATCATTCCTGCGCTCGTTTTTGTGCGCTATCTGATTGTGGCGCATTCGGAAGGCATCATGGGGTGGAGTACCGCGGTATTGATTGCCGTCGCGGTGTTGTCGTTCATCAGCCTAGGCTTCTTCGTCGTCGCACGACACGCCGTTAATGTCACCCATCTGCTTCAGGCGCTGGAGAACCTCCATGAAGGTGAAGGCTTGAGCCACTCGGTTGAGCTTGCCCAAGTCTCTTCCGATGTCCCTACCATTGAGCAAACATTGACGGTGTTACAGCGTCGTATGGTCGAACGCACGATGCCGGAGGCACAAGAACACCTTGAACGTGAATTGCGTGAGCGATCGGAACGCCTCGAAGAGTCGAATGCGAAGCTCGAGGGGGAAATTGAAGAACGCCGTCGCGCCGAAAATTTGAAAGACGAGTTTGTCAGCACCGTGTCACATGAACTACGTACGCCCTTGGCGATTACCAAGGAGGGCGTCAATCTGATGATTGACGAGATTCCTGGAACGCTGAACGAGAAGCAACATAAGATCCTACGCACGACGCGCGACAACATGGATCGCTTGGCGCGAATCATCAATGACCTGCTGGATATTTCCAAGATCGAAGCGGGTAAGATGGTGATGGACAAGGTGCAATTGGATCTGGACGAGGTCGCGCGCGAACTCATCGTGCCCATGGTGACGGTGGCTGAGCAAAAGGGGCTGACACTCAAGGTGGATTGCGCGCGGGACCTTCCACGTGTGCACGCGGATAAAGATCGCGTCGTTCAGGTGTTAACAAACTTGATAGGCAATGCCATGAAGTTTACCGAAGAGGGCGGCGTTACCGTTCGAGTCGCTGAAGTGGACGACATGGTGGTGTGTCGCGTTGAGGACACGGGAATGGGGTTGACGCCTGAGGAAGTCGATTCCGTGTTCGACAAGTTTGTGCAAGTCGGCCGCACGCATGGCGCTGGAATCAAAGGGACAGGCCTTGGCTTGGCAATTTCACGTCAGATCGTGGGTTTGCATCACGGGGAAGTCTGGGTTGAGAGCGAGAAAGGAAAAGGCTCGGCCTTCATCTTCTCGCTGCCTGTTTACAATGAAGTAAATGTCGTCAAAGAAGCCATTGAAGGTGTCATTGGTGAAGCACGTGAAGCGCAAGAATGCTTTATTTTACTGCTTTTCGAAATGGTGCGTGGGGCTTCTGACGAAGAGAGCTTTGCGGCCGGGTACCAACGCTTGGTCGAAACGCAGAGCCATGTACGCTCAAGTGATTTGCTTGTTTCGTTTGCAGGGTGCAAAATTATACTGCTAGCCAACGTTCGGCCCGACCAGATCGGCATCTTGTACCGTCGCTGGGAAACGCAAGTGGCGGCCTGTTTTATGGATGTGGGTGCGCTTGACGTTGGCTTGCGCTTCGGATATGCTGAATATCCTAAGGACGGCTCCGCTCCGGAGGACCTTCTTGCCAATGCAGAGCAGACACTTTCGGACATGGGTGCGCTTAAGATTGAGAACACATAACGACGCTGGATGAGCCCGGTTCACAAGAGAGACACGAATGAGCAAAAAAATCCTCATAATCGACGACGAACCTGATTTTATCGACATGATTCAAATGCGCCTGGAAGCGAACGGCTACACGATCGTCAGTGCCGCAGATGGTATTCAGGGCGTCGATGCCGCCATTGAAGAATCCCCAGACCTGATTCTGTTGGATGTCATGATGCCGGGCTGGGACGGC
>JAPKCZ010000135.1 GCA_028822745.1 Kiritimatiellia bacterium
GCGCAGCAGGGACTCGGTAACCTCGAAGGTGGTGCACACTTCGTCTGCAAAACGCGCCAGGAACGTCACGGCCTTGCCGGGGGTCGCATTGGCCTCATGTAGAACAACAGGAACGCGAAGCAGATATGCAGCCAACACGGGCCCGACGGATGCATAGCTCCCCATCGCCAGCATCGCGTCCGGCCTGCCCCGCCGCATGACTCGCCAGGATTGCCGTATCGCGCGCACCAGATGAAAGCATGTCGCGACCTTGGCGAATACGCCTCCACTGAATCCACGTGCAGGAACCTTTATCGTTTGGCCAGGCCATTGACGCAAGCCATCGGCTTCAACATCACGCCCCGAGACCCACAACGTGACCTCGTGTCCTCGCGCCAGCAACGCGTGGCCCACGGCGATTCCAGGAAAGAGATGCCCGCCCGTACCACCACATGCAATTCCAATTTTCATGGTCACACAATAGATATTCATGGGCCTATAGGCAATGCTCTCTGCTTGTTCGGCCCATAACAGGCGATTTTGGCAACGCGATTAGCGTTGAGCTGGTCTTTGCATTTCGATATGGTTCTTGGCTCTGGCAGATGCCTGCCCAACGGGGAGGGTTGCCGAGACTAACGATGAAAACCGAAGAAAAATACCGAGCGGGGATTCCCGAAACGCGCCGCATTGTCATCAAGGTGGGTAGCCGTGTACTCGTACAGAAAAACGGCCGCCCGGACACACGTCGCATGCGTACCCTCGTCAACGATATCGCCCGCCTACGTCTCGCCGGCAAAGATGTTATCCTCGTCACCTCCGGTGCAATCGCTGCAGGCATGCAAGCGCTGAAAATCCGTGAACGTCCGACAAAACTGCCTGACCTCCAAATGGCTGCGGCCGTTGGACAGACTCGGCTCATGTCACTTTACACGGACATGTTCGCAGTCAAGGGCTACATCATCGGGCAAATCTTACTGACCAATGACAATTTCATGCAACGTATGCGAACGATCAACGCGAAGCGCACCATTGAAAATCTGCTCCGCAACGGTGTTGTCCCCATTATCAACGAAAATGATGCCATTACGGACGAAGAAATACGCGCCGATCTGGCATTGGGCGACAATGACCTCCTGGCAACGCTGGTCTCAAAATTGATCCGCGCGGACCTGATGCTTTTACTCACGACCGCCGATGGCGTTCGCGCGCCGTCCACGCCGGGCCGTACGAAACGCGTGTCGTTTATCGAAGAAGTGAACCGCAAAGTGATGCGCCTTGTCACACCGGACGACAATTCACTCTCGAAAGGCGGAATGGCCAGCAAACTCCACGCCGCCCGAGATGCGGCGCAATCAGGATGCCTCGCCATCATTGCCAATGGTCTTGAAACAGGAATTATCGGCCGCGTCATGAAAGGCGAAGACGTCGGCACGATCGTACTCAGTGAGCTTAAGCGAAATCGTCGCTCCGGCGCATGAACACCTTTAAACAAACGTCGTCAGACATGTCTGACCGTCCATTTCTATAACCACGTTACGGATCCAAAGCTATGTCCATTGAAAGCGATATTCAAACCATGGGTGCGCACGCCAAACGTGCGGCCGGCGAGCTCAACATGGTCGGGTCACGCAAAAAAAATATAATTCTGCAATCCATGGCCGACGCACTCGAAGAACAGCGCCCCGCCATTGCAATCGCCAATGAAAAAGATCTGGCGGCCGGGCGTGAGAACGGTCTATCCAGCGCGATGCTCGACCGACTACGCCTAGATGACAAGCGTATGGATTCCATGATTAAAGGAATTCGCGATGTGGCCGACCTCAAAGACCCAATCGGCACACGCATCAGTCGCTGGATTCGCCCCAATGGCCTGCAAATCATTAAGCAGCGTGTCCCCATCGGCGTGATCGGCATCATTTACGAATCACGGCCCAATGTCACTGCAGACACCGCGGCACTGTGTATCAAGAGCTCCAACGCCATCATTTTACGTGGTGGAAAGGAAGCCATGCACTCCAATGCCGCCATCGCCGACGCACTTGCCGAAGGCGGGAAGCGCAAAGGTTTGCCAGACCATGCAATCCAACTCGTTCGCACAATCGACCGTGCGGCCGTCTCTGAGTTGCTCAAAATGGACGACAAGGTGGACCTGATTATTCCCCGGGGCGGCGAAGCATTGATACGCACCGTTACCGAACAGGCGCGTATGCCAGTCATCAAGCACTACAAGGGCGTCTGCCATACGTATGTGGATGCGGAAGCCGATTTGGAAATGGCAGCTGACATTGCCGTGAACGCGAAGTGTCACCGTCCTGGCGTTTGCAACGCCATGGAGACCCTGCTTGTGCACGAGGAGGTCGCCGCCGCTTTTCTGCCCCGTGTGGCCAAGCTGCTCGAGTCCGCCGGCGTCGAACTTCGCGGCGATACCCGTACGTGCGAATTAGTGCCCACAGCCATGCCGGCCACCGAAGAAGATTGGTTCGAAGAATACCTCGACCTCATTTTGGCTATCCGCGTTGTGCCATCCTTAGACGAGGCCGTCGAACACATCAACACGTATGGCTCGAGGCATTCGGACGCCATCGTATCGTCGGATGAGGTTGCCCAGAATGCATTTCTAAAGCGTGTCGATGCATCCACGGTTTATGTTAACGCGTCAACACGCTTTACGGATGGTGCCGAATTCGGAATGGGTGCGGAAATTGGGATCAGCACGGATAAATTGCACGCGCGCGGCCCGATGGGCCTCGAGGAATTGACGACCTACAAGTACCTGATCATGGGAAAAGGTCAAATACGCGACTAAGATCGATACGCGAGCGTCTTACTTTGACCCCGTGGGGAGGTCGAGAATCGGCTCTTCATCCAGCAAACTACCACCTGGAGGAGCCACGGCGCCCGGGCCAGCCGCGTTCGATTTTTCTAATGTGGCGGCCTTAACTGCGTCGTTCACCGCGTTTCGCACATCAGCGGTCGAAGCGTCTTCCACGGCCGACGCGTCTTCCACGGCCGGAGCGTCTTCCACGGCCGGAGCGTCTTCCACGACCGACGCGTCTTCCACGGCCGGAGCGTCTTCCACGACCGGCACGACCTCCAGTTCAACGGTTGAGCCCGTTAGCTTGATTTCCTCGCCCGATTCGATTTTAAGCGTCGGACTGCGCTCGAGCAGACCAAACGTTTTGATCGTCGTCGGCTCGATCGTAACATCGACAACCACAACGGACTCCAAATCTTTGCTACCTAAATTTACGCCAACAGGTGGCTGCGTCGGCTGCTTGCCTTGGGGTGGACCGTATTTGCCCCAACGACGCTGGTCATAGTTTCGATCATAGAGATCCAATCCGTGGCGCTTGCCGAGCCAACGCCACTCTGCGCCGCTGAACGAAAAAAGACCATCCAGCTTGTTGATAACAACGGCGGATTCCAGTGTAGGGATTTGGTACGCATTGGGAGCGGTCGACAGTGCACGCGCAAGACCGGTTGGAATACCTTTCGACGGTCCTAGAGCGATCGTATGCGCAGGATGCGTGGAAAAAGCGTCCCCTGAACTGACGTCGCGGGGGGACACTTGACGCCAGGAAGCGCTCGATGCGTCCCAGGTGTGCAAGAAAGGAGCACCCGTTTGGTCGCGCTCGTAAGACACGATTTGAACGCTCCTAATCTCAGCCAAATCAAAGGCAAGATTGACCGCGCTCTCAGTGGCCGGAACCACCAAAGCCACTCCGACTGATTTTTCGGAGTCCTGCGCGATCGAGCCCCAAGCGAGAAACAACGGAATGACACTGAGTAAAACAAAACGATCTTTTTTCATAACAAAACCTCTCATACAGCATCCTTTGAATAACGGCGCTGTTTGTCAACGCCAATAGCGTATCGATCCATAATTGAAAACAATGTGCCTGACGCCCAAAACGAAAGAAAACGAAGCCCACGACTCTACACCTACTTGTAGATTTCGGAAAGAATATCTTCCTGTGGGTTCAAGGTCGACGGCATCCCCGTGATTTCCCCCAACTTGTTGATCAACGTTAACAAGCGCTGCCCACTGGTCGAGGCCAAGTCCAGCATGTCTGCCTGCGACTGCTCCAGTGGGCCCAAACGCTGGGCCTTCACCATATCAACTGAACAGTTTACGACGGATAAAGGCTGACATAGCTCCTGCGTAATTTCAGCAAGCACGCGCATGGTTTCTTCGTTATCCGCTGGTGCGGCATCCTTCTCTGCCGACTTGAGCGACGCCAATTTTTCTTCAAGTCCGTGAATTTTAGAATCCGTCGCCTGCATGAGCACGCCGACCTGACTCTCTACCTCTCGCAGAATGCTGAGCATGCGGACTTGATCGAAATCCTGGCCAGCCGCTCCCGGCACGGCACCCTCGACTCTCTCCATCAGTCCAGCAAGTGCACTTCCACTGGTGAGAGCGTCGGACGAACCTTCGAAACCGCCCTGACGAAGTATAGACTGCATCTCGGCATTGGAGAGGCCCATTGCAACAGCTTGCTGACGCACGGCATCAAGATCCAGTTCGCCATCCTGCTTTGATCGTAAAAAGCGAATCAGCCGCTTTTCGTTCTCACGCAATGCGTCACGGTTGTGCGCGTAATCATCAACCATGGATTCGGTCATCAGCGTATCGACCGCTCGACCGATGGTGCTCGAAATGTCGGCACTGCACGATTCGGGAATTGTTTCTGGAGAACGGTCCAGAAGCTCTTTCTCGAGACGGTTCAAGTTCTGGGAAAGAGCGCGCTTGCCCTTTGCGGTACGGGCATCCTCCCCGTCAAGCAAGGCATCACAGCCGCGCTTCAGGTTTGTCAAAATTCGGGATGCCATTTGCTCGACGTTTCCGGATGCTCTATCGTCTTCGGCCGATTTGACGATTATATCGGATAAACGCGACGGGTTCTTGACTGCTTTTTCCAGTGCGCGCGTCCCGTTTGCATCCAACACGTCGTCCTTGGAATCAAGCAGACCAAGCGCAGCCTTCTCGTTATCGCTGCCGGCGCCGACGTCGTCCTCGCCGACAACAACCTGCCCCTCTTCAACGGCGGCGTACTTAATCTCTCTGACCTTGACGTGAACGATTCCGGTTTGCTTAAGCGCCTCATCCAAACCAATGTCGCTAGGACGTTGCCCTTCGGCGCTGTCGCTTAAAATTTGCAGGAGCGAAGAAAACTCGTCCCGCGTTAGACCCGCGCTAAAGCTGAGCCCCATGATTTCGGCAGAAAGCAACTTCGCAACAAGGGCTTGAACCAGTGAGTTCTTCTGGGAAACAAGCTTCCCATTGATGACGAGATCTTTTTCAGGCCAAGAGAGGATGATCTCATCGGCGACAGTGCATGCCGCAAGGATCTGCTTAAAACATGTATCGATGGCCGCTTGCGTGACAGCGTGTTTGACGCCATAAAGGCTCATCTGGCTTAAACCGCGCCCGAGTGCGCGCGCAAACGATTCAAAATCCACCTTGGGTTCAGATTTCCCCGAATGCTCAGCGGGCCGCTTGTTGACAGACATTCACTACGCTCCCAGAATAGAAACCACTAATAATCACGCCCCGGAAAATAACAAAATTCACGAATTTTTGCCAGTGCATAAAAAACGGGTGTGTCCCGATTTGGAACACACCCGTCAATCCCCCCCCCCTTGCGTGACAAGCCCCGCGAACGGAGCCAGCACCCACTTCTAATCCTGGCAAGGATTAACCAATGGCATCCAGGCCGGTTTCACCGGTTCGGATGCGTATGCAATCCACAAGATCCACAACAAATATTTTACCGTCACCAATGTTCCCTGTGCGGGCGGCTTCGATAATCGTTGCCGTCGTCGCATCGACAAACTCATCGTTGACGGCGACCTCAAGACGAATCTTTTTCAAAAGGTTCACCTCAATATCGGCACCACGATACGACTCGTGATAGCCCTTCTGTTGGCCGCAACCCAGCGCATTCGTGACCGACATCTTGTGGATGTCCTTTTCGAAGAGCGCCTGTTTAACGGGCGTCAACGCCTCTGGTTGAATGTATGCTATGAGCAATTTCATTTCGCTTTTCCTTCCTCCGGGGCATGATCCTCGGACTATTTCAGCCTAAATACTGTCTATTAATCGATACTTGATGTTTCGAATTACTGCACAGAGAAGATCTGGAATCCACCATAGGCTTCCATACCGTGCTCGCCGACGTCCAATCCGCCCAGTTCTTCTTCTTTCGATACACGCAGACCAATGGTCGCCTTGATCACC
>JAPKCZ010000136.1 GCA_028822745.1 Kiritimatiellia bacterium
AGGATTTGTACTGGACCTCCCTGCCGAAACCGCATTGCCAACGCTTGGCCTGCCTCCCATGCCCACGGCGGTGCTTCCTTTTTCACCCGCGCCCATCACGGATCGCCCTGGGCGTATCACCTTCTACACATCAGGAACAAGCGGACGGGGCAGAGCGATCCCGAAGACGCTCAGCCAGCTCGAGCGAGAGGCCTCCAATCAGGAAGCCCTCTGGGGCGAAGCGATGAAGGGAACTCTGGCAGTCTCGACGGTGACGCACCAACATATCTATGGGTTTCTGTTCCGCTTCTTGTGGCCCTTGCTGGCAGGCCGCCCCTTCCTCGCAGAGCCGCTTCCTCTGCTTCAAGATCTGGCACCCCTGATCATGGCCCTCGGCCCTTGCGCCCTCATCAGTTGCCCAGCGCACTTACGCCGACTTCCTGACCTTAGCTCACTCCGGGAATGCCGCTCGGCCCTGCCACAGGTGTATTCGTCTGGGGGACCCCTCGGGCAGGGCACCGCACTGCGTCTAGAAGCCGATCTCGGCCATGCCCCCAATGAGATATTCGGGTCCACGGAAACCGGCGGTGTCGCGCATCGACAACGCAGCGCCAAGACGCCCGAACCGCCCTGGACCCTGTTCCCCGAGGTGCGCATCAACATCGCCGAACACGACCAGAGCCTGTCAGTGTGCTCGCCTTTTGCAGGAGACGACGGGTGGGTCGCCATGGGCGATCAGGTCGAACAGATCGACGAAACCCAGTTCACGCTCCTCGGCCGAACGGACCGGATCGTCAAGATCGAACAGAAACGTGTCGCCCTTGACCAGATGGAGGGACACCTGATCGCGTCACCCTTGGTCGCGGATGCAGGCCTGGCATTGCTGACGACAGGGGGGCATCGGGACCTGCTCGGCGCAGCCGTCTGCCTGAGCGAAGCGGGAAACGGGTGTATGAACTCCAACGATCGCAAACGCGTCGTGCAAGATCTCAAGACGCAGCTGTCCGCGTACTATGAGCCTGTCACCATTCCACGAAAATGGATCTTCGTCGACGAACTGCCGCGCAATGCGCAGGGCAAGCTTCCCGCGCGCGATCTGGAAGATCTATTCAAGAAAGAGCGCCCATGGAAACCCGTTATCTCCCACTGTCAGGTTGACGACAATGCGGCACACATCAAGGGTCGTGTGCCAGAAAACCTTCGGTTTTTTGACGGTCATTTTGACGAAATTGCCATCGTGGCCGGGGTCGTACAACTTCATTGGGTGCTAGCCCTCTCGGAAGAGATTTTTGGCATTGAACCCGAAATTGAACGTATGGACGCGGTTAAGTTTCACAGCCTGATGTTGTCGGACGAGCACTTCGAACTGGACATGAAGTGGGACGCGGAACAACGCAAACTCACGTTCTCGTTCTATGCTGGCGACAAAAACTTCTCTTCAGGGCGAATGCTGTTTCGGTCATGAATGACGCCCGCCCCACAGATCCTGACACCATAAATGCGACAGAATCCGGTGCAAGGCCGTTCAAAGCCTGTATCGTAATTCCCGTCTACAATCACGGGCCCCAGCTTCGCCCCATATTGGGAACCCTGACGACCTTCGGACTGCCGCTCATTCTGGTCAACGATGGCAGCAATGCCGAAACCAGCGCCATTCTGGAACGGGCCGCGGAACAAGCGGGAGTTCACCTGGTTCGCCGCACGTGCAACGGCGGAAAAGGTGCCGCCATGATCGCCGGCTTCCACGCCGCGCACGATGCGGGCTACTCTCACGCCCTACAGGTGGATGCGGACGGCCAGCACGACATGGACGACATCCCACGTTTTCTCGCCGCCGCCAGGGCGCACCCCGCCAAGATGATCACCGGACGGTCGGTGTTCGATCAGAGCGTACCCAAGGTCCGCTCCTATGGGCGCTGGCTCACGCACATCTGCGTGTGGATCGAGTGCCTGTCCACAGACATCAAGGACACGATGTGCGGGTTCCGCGTCTATCCCTTGAAGCCCACCCTGGAGGTCATCAAGTCCCGCTTCATCGGGAAGCGCATGGATTTCGATATGGACATCGCCGTGCGCCTCTTCTGGAAAGGCGTTCTGCCCGAGAACATCGACACCCAAGTGCGCTATCATCACGACGGGGTTTCCCATTTCCGGATGTTCAGGGACAACGCATGCATCACCTGGATGCACACACGCCTCATGGTCGGTATGCTCTTCCGGGCACCAGGGCTTTTGATGCGCCATGCGGGACCGCCGAAGGAAGACCATTGGTCCGAGCGCGAGGAAAGGGGATCCTTCTTTGGGCTGCGATTCATACTGCTCTTGTACCGCGTCGGCGGAAGATGGACCGCCTCGGCGCTGGTCTATCCGATTGTGCTCTATTTCTTCCTGACCGGCCGCAAAGCGCGTCGCAATTCGATGCTGTACCTGAAACAGTTGCATGCCTTCTGCCCCACGGCCATCGGTCACCCGCCGACCTGGCGCGACAGTTTGAAGCACTTCATGTCTTTCGGTAAATCCATCATCGAAAGGCTGGATGCCTGGATGGACAATATCGAGCCCGATCGGCTCAACTGGGACAATCAGCAAGACCTGGCCGACAGGTTGGACGCCAAACAAGGCAGTGTGCTGATTGGTGCCCACCTTGGCGTCCTGGAACTTCTTCGCGGCCTCATTTCCAGAAAGGGTGTACACAGCATAAACGCCCTAGTCTTTCATCGGCATGCGCCCGGTTTCAACAAGATATTTCACATGGCCAACCCACGCACGACGTCCAAACTGATTTCAGTGGAGCCCTTCACCCCGAGCGTAGCCATCCACCTGCAAACGCTCATCGAAAACGGAGAGTTCATCGCCATACTCGGAGATCGAAGCCCCGTTGGCGCACGCCATCGCGTGCAGAATGTTTCCTTTCTGGGCAGGCCCGCCCCCTTCCCCGAAGGGCCCTTTCTGCTCGCATCTGTGCTAAAATGCCCCGTTTTTCTACTTTTCTGTTTACGCGGGGAGAAATCGACATACGATGTTGTCTTTGAAGTTTTCGAGGAGAAACAACTGACACTGCCGAGACGAGAACGCAAACAAGCCCTGAACGCCGCCATGGCGCGTTACGCCAAAGCCCTTGAGCAACAGTGCTGCAAGGCCCCATATCAGTGGTACAATTTTCACAACATCTGGGAACACCATGCAAAATAATGCCGCCCTTGAACCGGTGACCCTCGGCGCCAGGCAGATCGGCTTGGACCAGGTCGTTTCCATCGCCCGCCAGGGCGTGCCCGTGAAACTGTCAGAGGATCCCGCCTGGACCAAAAAGATTCATGCGGGTGCCGCGTTCTTGCAGGAGCGGCTGCAATCAGAAGCCCCCCTCTATGGCGTGAACACCGGATACGGGGCCTCATGTGGCGTAAAGATCCCCCCGCACCTGGTCCCCGAACTGCCCTTGCACCTGATTCGCTATCACGGCTGCGGCCTGGGCCGCCCATTGACGGAGCAGGCATGCGCCGCCGTCATTGTTGCCCGCCTGACGTCACTGTCAATGGGTTACTCGGGCGTTCGCATGGAAATTCTGGAACGACTGGTCGACTTGCTAAACCGTGGCATTTTCCCCATCATCCCCGAAGAAGGGTCGGTGGGGGCCAGTGGCGACCTGACGCCGCTGTCCTATGTGGCGGCCGCGCTGCTGGGTGAGCGTACCGTCACCTACAAGGGTCAGGTCGTTAAGGCCAGCGACGCATTAGCGAAAGAAGGCCTTGAACCCGTCACGCTCCTTCCCAAAGAGGGGCTCGCACTGATGAACGGCACCTCGGTCATGACCGGCCTGGCCTGCCTGGCCTTCGACCGCGCACAGAAGCTACTCAGACTTTCGGCACATATAAGCGCCCTGGCCGTAGAAGCTTTCCTGGGAAACCGGGATCATTACCACCCCGATCTCTTTGCCAAGAAACCGTTTCGCGGCCAGGCACAAGTCGCCGACTGGATCTACCAGGACCTTTCGGCCGAACACATACTCGATCTCGAGCATCCCGTGCAGGATCGCTACTCCCTGCGTTGCGCGCCCCATGTCCTGGGCGTACTCGCTGATGCCTTGCCTTGGATGAAGGAACATATCGAAATCGAATTAAACAGCGCAAACGACAACCCGTTGATTGACGGCATGGCACGCAAAATCTATCACGGCGGACATTTTTATGGCGGCCATATCGCCTTTGTCATGGATAGCATGAAAACCGCTGTGGCCAATGTCGCCGACCTGCTCGACCGACAGGTGGCCCTGCTGACCGACCCCAAGTCCAACAACGGTCTGCCGGGGAATCTGTCCGGGGCCGTGGGCGAACGCGCCGTCATCAACCACGGTTTTAAAGCGATGCAGATATCGATCTCAGCCTGGACCGCCGAAGCCCTCAAAGGCACCATGCCCGCCAGCGTGTTTTCACGCTCTACTGAGAACCACAATCAGGACAAGGTCAGCATGGGCACCATCGCCGCGCGCGATGCTGTACGCGTGATTGAACTGACTGAACAAGTCGCCGCCGGCAGCCTCCTGGCCATGAACCAGGCACTATCCATGCGACTGCGGGACGGCGCCATCCAGCGCGATGAACTCCGCCCCAGCCTCGTCCGCCTACACGACGAGGTCAATGCCGTCTTCCCGCTCCTCGAGGAAGACCGTCCCATGCAGGTAGATCTGGAAAATATCCTGCACCACATTCGCCACAACCATCTGGGGTGTGACTCGTGAACGCGCTGCTTCAGCACGAAGTTGAACTTGAGGTCGCTTTCCACCACCTCGACCCGATGGATGTCGTTTGGCACGGGAACTATTTCCGATATTTCGAACGTGCGCGCTGCGCACTGATGCGATTGATCGACTACGACTTCCCGCAAATGAAAGCCTCCGGTTTTACCTGGCCCGTAATTGACTGCCAATGCCGTTATTCGAGCCCCATTCTTTACGACATGAAAATTCGGGTGCTGGCCGAACTCGTGGAGTATGAGAACCGCCTGAAAATTCGCTACACGATTCGCGATGCGGCCGATGGCCGCAAGCTCTGCGCCGGATCCACGACGCAGGCCGCTGTGGACATGCGAACAGAAGAGCTCTGCTTCGTTACCCCGGACACCTTCCAGGATAGACTTCGCCCCCATTTGAAGCGCACGGATTCGCCCACATGAGCACACGAATCTTCTTTGTC
Organism: Kiritimatiellia bacterium; assembly: GCA_028822745.1. Lineage (GTDB taxonomy): Bacteria > Verrucomicrobiota > Kiritimatiellia > UBA8416 > JAIOPI01 > JAPKCZ01. The sequence goes on from JAPKCZ010000136.1 coordinate 5,169, forward strand.
GCCCTATCTCTGCTGCTAAGTCTTCGCGCACACGCGCAAATGGCAGGCGAGGAAGCGGGCCTCTTTGAATCGCCCGCCAAATCTGAGGCGCTGCTCGAATTGCACCAGCTCTTTACCCGGGACGGAAAGAACACTGAAAACCTGCAAGCAACGTTTCAACAAACGCGAACCATCACGATGCTCAGCCGCCCACTGATATCGTCCGGCCAATTCTATTTTTTTCCAGGGAAAGGATTGTGTTGGGACACGAGCAAGCCGTTCCGCAGCACAACCCTGATCACTCGCCGTGAAATCATCACCAGCAATAGCCGCGGCGAGAAGACGCGTATTCCCCAGCATAAAGTTCCGCAACTCGCGTCGTTGATGCAAACGATGGACAATCTTTTCTCGGGCAGCCCCGACGGTCTCCAGAATGAGTTTGACGTCTTCATGCAAAAGCACGATGGCAACGGTTGGGCGCTCGGTCTGGTGCCGAAAAAGAAAACATTTCGTAAGATGATATCCCGCATTCGCATCGAAGGCCTAGGACGACACGTCAACTCTTTCACCCTCGAAGAGGCCTCCGGCGACAGAGCCCACATCACCTTTGCCCATCACCAACCCCTGGTCTCCTCTATTCCCAAGGAGTGGTATGCCGCGCTGGATCTCCAACCCTAAACACAACGCCCTGATCTGGTGTGCTTGCGTCGTACTTGCGCTGGCGACGCTGGCCGCACTTTGCGTCTCGGGCATCCGACTGGAGAGCAATATTCTCAAACTGCTGCCCGCATCGGAGCAGGACCCGGTACTCAATGCGGCTGTGGAGAATTTCGCCGACCAGTCCTCTCGCAAGGTCATCCTGCTAGTGGGGCACACTGATCGAGAGACCGCTCGGGACGCGGCGCGACACGTGGCCGAACAGCTCAGCCGCTCTGCGCAATTCTCACGGGTACGCGCCAGGACCCAAAGCAACCCGGAGCGCACCTTCTACGAGCTCTATTTTCCCGCCCGCGCTGGCCTGCTTCCGCCCGATTTGCTGGACGAACTGGAATCC
>JAPKCZ010000137.1 GCA_028822745.1 Kiritimatiellia bacterium
ACACCGGCATGGCTGTTGCCATTGAACTGGCTGATGAAGCCAACCCGAACGATATCCACCCCAAGAACAAGAAGGATGTTGGCGAACGCCTGGCACTCTGGGCGCTGGCAAAGGATTACTCAAAGAAGATCACCTGCAGTGGCCCGCTTTACAAAGGCATGACGGTTGAAGGCAGCGAAGCGATCATCAGTTTTGACTACGTCGGCCAAGGCCTGATGGTTGCGGAGAAGATCGGCATTGAGCCGACGCAGGAAATCAAGGACGGCACGCTGAAGCAGTTTGCTATCTCGGGCGCCGACGGCACGTGGCAGTGGGCGGATGCGAAGATCGCGGGCAATACGGTTGTGGTGTCGAGCAAGGACGTCGTGACGCCCGTGGCCGTGCGCTATGCGTATACGATGAACCCCGATGGCTGCAACCTGTATAACCAGGCAGGCCTGCCGGCCTCGCCGTTCACGACGGATGATCACTGGAAGTAGGAGCAACATTTGATCGTTCGAGACCATCTGAAAAGCCTGAGAGAACCGCGAACCAGTCTTCGCGCTTCGCTTGCTACGACGGTCAAGATGAACGCGAATAAACATAGGGCAACCGAGCGTGCCCGCCGGAGGCGTGGCCCTGGGCTAGTATATCAAGCCCTTTCAGGGTAAAGACCCTTTTTAGATAACGTCTAACTCACTTAATAGAAAAAGGACTCAACATGAAACGTATACGGAATGTAGTTGTACTTGCCGCAGTTCTCTGCGCGTCTGTCGCGCAGGCGGACGTATGGATGCCGAGTGTGTTCTCGGACAATATGGTGCTGCAGCGCGGCAAGACGGTGCCGGTCTGGGGTTGGGCGGAGCCGGGGGAGAAGGTCACCGTCGAGTTTGGTGGTCAGAAGAAGACCGCAAGCGCCGACAAGGGCGGCAAGTGGATGGTGCGGCTCGATGTCATGAAGGCTTCGACTGCGGGCAGAACCCTCGTTGTCAGCGAGCAGGGGGCAGGGATCAAATTCACCAACGTTGTGGTTGGTGAAGTGTGGCTTTGTTCCGGGCAGTCGAACATGGAGTGGCGGCTCAACCAGTGCGAGAGCAAGGCTGAGGCTATGGCGCGCGCCGACTATCCACTGATCCGTCTGTTCAATGTGGCGAACAAGGCGTCGGCGCTACCGATGCGGGATGTTAGTGGGACGTGGCAGGTCTGCAGTCCGGATACGGTCGGCGCCTTTTCTGGTGTCGGCTTCTTCTTCGGCGAGCGGCTGTTCAAGGAGATTGACGTACCGATTGGGCTGATCGGGAGCGAATGGGGCGGAACGCGCATTGAACCCTGGACGCCGCCGGCCGGATTCAGCTCGCACAAGAGCCTGGAGGAGGATGCCACGTTCATCGTGGACGCTAAGGTCAAACATATCGATGCCTTGAAGCAGTATGACATGGGCATTGTCCGCACATGGGCGGATGAGGCTGACGCCGCATTGGCCTCCGACAAGGACATACCGGAATTTCCGCAATTGCCGAAAGGCGATATCTACGGTGGTGGCCACCCCGGCAAACCCACCGCACTTTTCAACGGCATGATTGCGCCGCTGGTTCCGTACGCCATGCGCGGCACGATTTGGTACCAGGGCGAATCGAACAGCGGCGATGGGATGCTTTACAGGGATAGGATGGAAGCGCTGATCACGAGTTGGCGCACGCTCTGGGGTGGAGAGCCATTCCAGTTCTACTATGTTCAGCTCTGTCCGTTCTACTGTACCTACGGCAACTTCGGCCTGCAGGGAATCTGGGAGGCGCAGACTGCTGCGCTGGCGATCCCGAATACGGGCATCGCAGGCACATCCGACATTGCGCAGCCGTGGACATGGCATCCGCGGAACAAATTCGACGTGGGCAACCGGCTGGCACTGTGGGCGCTTGCCAAGGACTATCGCCAAAAGGACATCGTCTACTCGGGCCCGATTCTGAAGTCGATGAAGATCAAGCGCGGTAAGGCCATCGTGAGATTCGATCACGCGGCGGAGGGATTGAAGTCAATTGATGGCGAGCCCTTGTCCTACCTGGTGATCGCGGGTGAGGACAAGGTGTTCTACAATGCCGATGTCGAGATTGATGGCGCCAAGCTTATCCTGTCGTCGAAGCAGGTCCGCGAACCGATAGCGGTACGCTATGGCTGGTGCCAGACCGCCGAACCGAATCTTGGCAACAGCGCGGGGCTGCCGGCGATCGCATTTCGTACGGACGACTGGGAGGACGTGATTTCCACGCCGCGGCTGGGTAACTGGTATATGGGCGCCGGCGAGTGGTCGGTGGAGGACGGGGTTTACACCCAAGCGGATGACACCGCATGGGCGAAGTTGTTCACCGGCATTCAGGCCTGGAGCAACTACACGTTTGAGGTGGAGTCAAAGAAGACCGGTGGCGACGGGATGTTCATCTACTTCCGCATGGACAAGAAGGGCTCCTACCGCTGGAACGTGGGCGGCTGGGCTGGCAAGAAGACGCAGATCCAGACCACGGGCGGCGGCAGTGGCAGCAAGCAGGTCGACTACGAGATCGAGAATGACACGTGGTACAGCCTCAAGCTTGTGGCAAAGGACGACGCGTTTGAGCTGTTTGTGGATGGCAAATCTGTTCTCACGCATACGGACAAGAATGACACTGCGCACAAAACTGGCGGCGTGGGTGTGGGCGGCTGGCGCAATACGGCCCAGTTCCGCAACATGAAGCTGACCGACGAAGCCGGCAAGGTGTTGTTTGGGGAATAGGCGGGCGGGCTGAATCTCTCCTCCATGCCTCAATCCCGCGCAGCGCATACGCGTCAACCTAAGCCCTTCAGGCCATAGAATTGGACCACATCTCGTTAAGTTAACGCGAATGCGCGGAGCGGGAGGGTGGTGAAATCCTGTCTTCGTCCTATGGGATGCTCGTGACGACGATCCGCCAAGCGACACAAGGTCAGAAAGTGTATCATTAAGACCAGAAAGTACATTTTGATTCTCGCCGCTGTGAGCTAGCATCTTGTTGTCGCTTGCTTTTTGGGCCGTATACAACGGTAATGTTGTCTTTTGGGTATTCTGTGTAGCAGAAACATCTGGCGATGGAGACAGCGAACAACAGATTAGAATTTTGATAACGAAGACGGAGATGATTATGACGAATCCTATGCGACGGTTGGCGCTGGCACTGCTGCTTTGTGCTGTTACGGCCAGTGCGGGTGTGCTGGAAGATGCGAAGGCGCTTATTACCCAGAAGAAGTACGACGAGGCCTATGCGGCAATAGAGCAGGCCGCGGCCGAAAAGGATGCGTCCGCTCCATTGCTGGCGACGGGCATGTCAGCGGCGCTTGGCAGCGGCAGGATCATCATGGCGAGTGGCTTGGCGAAGCGGCTGGTGAAGGCGACGGGCAAAAAGAATCCGAGCGTTCTGTACCGCTGCGCGGGGATCGCTGTGCTTGCCGGTGAGCACGATATTGCGTTGAGTCGATATCGTGCTTTTATTGAGCTGTCGCCCGACACCACAACCAAGATGCGCAAGGCCTTGGGCTACGTGCTGCCGCGCGGCACCTTCCCGGAAGCATACAAGAAAGCGTTGACCGTACTTGGCCCCGATAGTGGGCAGATGTGGAAGCAGGGCGAGCGCATTCTCGGCCAGCTCCTGAAGACGGAGCAGTTCGACCAAGCGCTTGAGCTGGCGGAGTTGCTTTGCACGCACTATGGCAAACAGGCATTGCGTGCCGATGCCATTGCGAGTGCGATCCACAACAAGCGGGACAAGTACGACAAGAAGGACGACATGCTGCGGATCCTGAAGATGCTGACTGGCACGAATGTCAGCGAGCGCTGGGTGCAGGAGTTCTACCATCAAACGGCCAAGAGCGTGCCGCTAAACGCACGACTGGAGTTCCTGTTCAGCGCATCCCGTGCGGACAAATTGTTGAGCAGGCACCCCCTTTCCACGTGCCAGGACATGCGGCTGCTTAAGTCCGAGGCAGACCGTTTGCGCTTCGGTCGTCGCTACCTCGCATGGGAGCCGGCCTACCGCGCGAACGGGGATGCCGCGCTATACGAGGCCTACGTGCAGACGATCATGCGGGTTCCGCAGGTCTTTAAGATCGAGGGACAGCCATTGGTCGACAGCGCTAAGGCGAGCGCGCTGTTTGAGGCGGCCATTGCCATGCGCAAGGGGGCAGTGAGTTGGGATCTATGGAATCAAGTCCTGGCTGGCTACTTGCGTGACAATCCCGCTGCTGAGGAAGCCATGCTGCGGAAGCATATCACCCGTCTGCCGAAAGAAGCGCTTGGGAGGCTGGTTGAGCTTACAAAGGGCGCAGGACTGGATGCGATGCTGGCGCAGTACAGTGGCGGTTCCTTTGCCAAGACGATGAAGGCAGATGCGTATCTGTTGACGACGTATAGCAACCTGAAGCTCAAGAAGCATCTGTTCAAGGCAGCGCAAGCACAGATTCTCGCGAATCCGGCTGGGTTCGAAATCGGGCAGATCCAGAATTATTTCTGCAATAGCGCAGCGGCAACCATTGCTGAGAAATCGGCGGTGCTACTCGGACTGCTGAACCAGCTTGGCAGCACGCCACGCTTTGAGGAGCTTGCCAAGAATCTTGCGGGCGACAAGAAGTGGCAGGAAGATCCCTCGTTCCAGCAGTTTCAGCAGGGCGTCAAGGCGAAGAAGAAGGGGTCCAACCCATTCATGTCTGCATACACCGCGGCGATGTCAGAGAAAGTGCAGGCCCGCAACAAGCGCAACCAGCGGCTTGAAGACCTGGTGCGCAAGGCGCTGGCGGCATACCCGGGCACGATTCCGGGTGACCCCAAGAAAGCCGCCAACGCGAATGAGTGGATGGCGGGCACGCTGTATGAGTATCACCGGCAGAGCGTGTGGGATAGCCGCGAGGCGGTCGCCGCTATGGGCGAGATATGGGGACCGAAATTCAGGGACATGGGGCCTCAGTGGGACGCACTCGTCGAACGCGGATCTGTCGAGGCGCTGCGGAAGCTTGCACCCCATTTCACATCCATGTTGGACAAGGGCGCCAAGGCGTCTGACAAGAGTTGGGCGGCATTTGCCAATCGCCATCGTCCGATCCAAGCCAAGGATGACAAGTCGGTGCTGTTCGAGAAGCACTACGGCCAGATGGGGCGCTCTGCGTGGGACTACTTGAACTCTCGGCGCGATGCGTGGGGGGCGAAAATCTACCACGTCCAACTCGAAAAGGCGCTTGCTGCCGGGGCTGGCAAAGTAGCCATTGATCACGAGTTGATGGACGCCGCGAACCAGGCGGTGCATATGGGTCAACGCGCCAAGCCGCCGGTTATGGTGCCCATGACATTGATGCGCCAGTTGCATAGCGACTTCATGGCATTCGTCAAGAAGAGTGGTAAGACAGATCAGATACGCAATATGGAGTCCACGCTCGCGAGGTGCAAAGGCTTCACCGCGCAGGATCGCCAGGCGATGGTTGATAGCAATCTGCAGCGGATAGCGGCCATGAAGAGCCGCGCTGACCAGCTCAGCGAGTTGAGCACGTTCATTGCGCGCAGTCAGGTGCTGGACGCAGAGAGCCGCGAACGGCTGTTGACGACGACACTCAAGGCGCAGGTGGACGCCATGCAGCCCTCAGACTGGAGCACGGCACGACTTGATGGGTCCGTCATGAATCATCTCCGTGCGTTGGGTAAGGACAACGCCTTGGCCGATGAAATGGCGATCAAGCTCCTGAATGGTCTCCTGATGGGGGCGCAGGCGAGTGAGTCTAGATCTTTCGTCGATCCGATGCGCGAGAAGGTGCTCACGCCTCTCTTCGAGAAGGGGCGATGGGAGCAATCACTCATGGCGCTTGACGCTTACTCACGTCTGCTCATGGGCGAGCGTGACTGGAACTGGGCCAAGAAAGATGGCGTCGATCCTGTCTTGAATCTAATCAACGCTGCGGACAAGCCGGAGATCACGTATGTGTTCGCGACCATGGTCCTTGATCGGGCTCTGTATGCACGGGAGCAGGTTGAGAAGGACATGCTCGGTATCAGGGGGGCGGCTGCCAAAGACATCCCGGGCCTGATTCCGGTATCAAAGGACGACCCCTTGTACAACCTGTATGTCGCCGCGCGCGCCGTGGCCGAACGCGAC
>JAPKCZ010000138.1 GCA_028822745.1 Kiritimatiellia bacterium
GGACGCCGAGGACGCAGAGAAGAGATCGCGAGAATCCGTCGGCCTACGGGTCAGCCACCGCGAGGTCCTACGGGCTCAGGATCTTCTACTTGAATTAGGCGTTTACGCTGCGCCCTTGTCACAATGGGCACGTGTGACTACAGTCATAAAATCATTCAACATATTGGAAGGCGCCCTAGGCGTTCCTTTAGCGCTTTCTTTTAAGAAACAAAGAGCACGCAAAATAATGATTCTATTTGCAGCAGACCAACATTATGGCCAGCACTGTGGGCGGGTGCTTTACGAGCAATTGAAAGATGAATTCCCAATGGAATTTCATGAGAATGATTGGTCCTGTTTTGAGCAGGATCTCGTCAGTCGCTACGATCTACTTGTGCTCAACTTGATTGCAGACACGTGCGGTGTGCCACCGCCCGCGGCGGCGGCTGAGCCCTGCGTTGACGCTTTCGTCAGAGCGGGCAAACCCATTCTTCTGCTGCATGGCGCCAGCGCTGCCTTCTGGCCCTGGGCCTGGTGGCGATCCTTGGTGGGGTACCGATGGGTCCGGCCGCAGGACCCCGATGGGGTTGAGGCCAGCCACCATCCGCGCCGCCCATACCTTGCAAAGGTGTCGAAAACACAGCATCCACTTTCGACGCATCTTCAGGATGTAGACATGCCCGAGGATGAAATTTATCTTAATCTGGAGCAAACGGCTGCGGTGGTTACGTTGATGGAGACACGCACCGACGAGGGCACCTTTCCAATGTGCTATGAAACCATGACGCCTTTTGGCGGACACATTGCCGCCTACCTTCCCGGCCATCTGCCAGAAGTGGTCGCACAGCCGGGCAACGTCGCCAACTGCCGCGCGCTGATTCGCTGGCTGCTGGACCCGAATGGCACTTAGATAAGGTCGTTTTCGATGAGGTGGAACCGTGTTTGTCATCGACGGGTATGTGAGTGTGTGTGGGAGTGTGGGAGTGAGTGTGAGAAGGCATAGCCTTCGTAGGGCGATCCTCTCTCCCACACACCCACACACATGGCACGTGCGGAAAGTTATAAATACGAAACAGGAGCTTATCAAAGTGCCATTCGCTGCTCGACCCTTCTTTGAATGGGTAGGGGCCCTCGGTTAATATGCACCCCGTCTGTGATACGGTAAAGTCGGAATCATGCCGACAATCTCGGGTTTTAGCCTCTTGTCGAAAGTCAGGGGTAGGGGATAAGCTATTTTCAACATGAGTCTGATCTATTCGTCAACTCCTCTTCCCTTATGAAACACGTCACTAAACGAAGGACCTCCCTAATGTATTTACGACACACCATCTTATCTTGGGCGCGCAGGGCGTGCTGTCTGCTCTGGTTGTGCTGCTGCTTGGCGGCGCAAGCCGATTCCGCCCAGCAGCCGTCTGGTGCGGAAGCGCTGTTTAAAACGCTCGACCCGTTCTATCGCCAGCACGTTGTGGCGGACGGGCTGTTGGTCGCTGGGTCGGAGAACGTCTCCATGCATGCCTTGCGTGAAGTGAAATACCTGGCACAGAAGGTCCTGGCCAACCGGCCCGACGTGATGAAAGCTCTTTGCGAAAAGAATATGTATGTGACCGTCATGGCGCACTCTGAAATGCAGACCGACCTGCCCGAATGCCGGGGGATGTCAATCTGGTGGGCCTATCGCGCCCGCGGCCTGGGCGGCAGGCCGGTCAGTTGTGGCGAGGAGAATCTGCTTAATCTCAAGGGGGACCCCTGGGAAGGTGAAAACATTTTCATTCATGAGTTCGCCCACGGGCTTCAGGGCGTTTTGGGTGCCAGGGACGAGACGTTCAACGCACAGCTCAAGGCGCTGTACGATGAGGCCGACAAGAGCGGTCGCTTTCGCGGCTACGGGATCAGCAACCTGGCGGAGTTCTGGGCTGAGGGCGTCCAAGCGTGGTTCAACTGCAATGGGGCCATCCGCCCGAAATCAGGCGGCGGCACTAGCTCTTTTGAGGTCGTCGGGCCGCGTGGCGAGCACGTCTGCCACCTGAGAACGCGCGCACAGATGAAGCAGCACATGCCGGCCTACGCCGCACTTCTCGACACGTCGTTTCGGCAAAATGCATGGGTCTATGTGCCCGTGGCGAAGCGACTTGACGAGCCGCACCTGAAGGGCTTTGATCCGAAGCATGCACCCACGTTTCGTTGGCCTGCCGCGGTGGTCGAGGGCTTTGATCGTATTGAGGCCGAAAGAAAAGCGGCCCGCGCCGCCAAGGCCGCAGAAGCGGAGGTCTCCGCTGTCCGCTTGAACAGCGGGGGCACCGATGCCGTCACCCGTATGAATGCATGGAAACAGCATGTAAAACTCAAGCAGGAATCGCTCTTCAAGGATATCAAATGGACGGCTGTGGGTCCCCGGATACAGGGCGGCAAAATCGAAAGCATCTGGTCGGTTAAGACACGCAAATCGACCCTCTACTGTGGCAGCGGGTCGGGCAACCTTTGGAAGAGCGAGAACAACGGCACGACTTGGACGCCGATCTTCGAGAGCGAGTCCACGTTCTCCATCTCAGTGGTAACGGTGTCCGACAACGACCCCAACCTGGTCTGGGTCGGCACGGGCGAACCGCACATGGCCCGCAGCTCCTTTGCCGGAACAGGCGTCTTCAAGTCCATGGATGCAGGGGCCACATGGCAAAACATGGGGCTCAATGATACGCACCATATCGGTCGGGTCATTATCGACCCAGAGGATCCGGATGTTGTGTATGTTGCCGCGCTGGGACACCAGTATACCTACAACGAGGAACGCGGCGTATTCAAAACCACGGACGGCGGCAAGACCTGGGAGAAGAGCCTCTACATCTCCGAGAAGGTCGGCGTGGTGGAACTCGCCATGGACCCGTCCGACAATAGGACGCTGTATGCCGTTGCCTGGGAGCGCGACAGGAAGGCCTGGAACAATGTCGTTGCCGGCCCCGGCAGCGGAATCTACAAGTCGACCGACGCAGGCAAGACGTGGGAGCTTCTGACCAATGGACTGCCCACCGGTGAGCAGGTTGGCCGAATGGGTATCGCCATCGCGCCATCCAATCCAAAGGTTGTCTACATCATCTGCGACCACCGCGGCGTGGGGGGCGAAGTCTATCGCTCCGACAATAAGGGCAAGAGCTGGCGCAAGACCCATGAGGGCAATGTCAAGACTGGGATCGGTTATGATTTCTGCCTCATCAGGGTTCTGCCGGACAATGAAGACGAGATTTTCATCGTGGGGTTCAACCTGCTCTATTCACCCGACGCAGGCAAGACCCAGACCAGTATTTCCGAGCGTATCGTGCCCTTGCTCTCCTACAAGGCCCGCCGCCAGACACCCCATTGCGACAATCACGACATGTTCATCGATCCCGACGATCCTGACAGGATCATGATTGGCACCGATGGCGGGCTCTACATATCTCACGACAGAGGCAAGATCTGGCTTCATGTCAATACGCTGCCGATTGCCGAGTTCTACGCGATCTCTGTGGATATGGGTGAGCCGTACCGAATATGGGGAGGCACCCAGGATAACGGCATTCTTGGTGGCGAAGCAAAACCCATGACCCTCGGCCAGGAGCACTGGAATTGGAACCACGGGGGCGATAATTATGTCACAAGGATCGACCCCAACGACCTGGATACGATGTATTCCGAGGGCATGTTCGGATCCATGGGGCGAAAAAACCTGAAGACGGGTAAGGGGCGCGGTATCCGGCCCGGCCCGGCCCCGGACGGCACGAAACTGCGATTCAACTGGATGACCCCCTTCATCCTGTCGCATTACGACTCCAAGACGCTCTACGCCGGCGCCAACATGCTTTTCAAGAGCGAAAACAGAGGTGACGAATGGACATGCATAAGTCCCGACCTGTCCACCCAACCGGGTCCGGAGAAGCGTGGCAACGTTCCCTTCGGTACCATCACCGACATTTCTGAATCCGAGCTGAAGAAGGGTTTGCTCTATGCCGGAACCGATGATGGCCAGGTCCACGTGACGAAGGACGACGGCGCTAGCTGGACAAAGATCAACCAGGGCTTGCCCGACAAATGGGTGAGCCGCATCGTCGCATCGAAATACGACGCAGGCACCGTGTTTGTTTCGCTGACCGGATACCGGGAGGATGACTTTGAAACGTATCTCTACATGTCGACCGATTTCGGAAAGACATGGGGATCCATCGCGAACAACCTGCCTTCGGAGTCGGTCAATGTGATACGCGAAGATCCGAGCGACCGGGATATTCTATACGTGGGCACCGAACTGGGCGCCTACTGTTCCATCGACCGGGGCAAAACATGGCAGTCGCTTTGCAATCACCTTCCGACGACGCCGGTTCATGACATCGCCGTTCATCCCAGGGAAGGCGATCTGGTCATTGGCACCCATGGAAGAAGCGCCTTTGTTCTAGACACAGCGATACTCAAGAAAGTGAAGCAAGACCATAGCGGATTATGAAGCTCCACAGGCTAAGCCGTTTCGTGCATCGGTGGGCGATACGAATTGCAGACGGGTACCGTCGATCAGTCCAGGGTGAGTTCGCCTTCACCAAACAGGATGGGGAAAGTCACAGGCTTGCCGCTCGTATAGCATGTTGAGGCATCCATGTAGCAGGCGCTGAATGCCCGGCGCGATTGCGTGCTGTTGTTCTTGTCAGAGGAATGCAGCAACCAGTTGTGAAGCAGCACGGCTTCGCCGGCTTGGAGCTCAAGATGCACGATGTTTTTGCTGCAGTGTTCGTCGGCCTGATCGGGTGTGAGAAAACCGAACTCGTGGTCGGGGTTGATCAGCGCTCGGTGGCTGCCTGGGATCACCTGAACACAACCGTTCTCAGCCGTCGCCGGGTCCAGAGCGGTCCAGAGGGTCACTTGCGGGTCGCGATCGAGATTCCTCCAGCGGTCCTGGTGCCATGGAAGCTTCGTGCCCATGCCGGCGGGCTTGTTCATGAACATGGCGCGGAAGCAGGCGATGCGGGCATTGGCACCGTATACACGCGAACAGATATCCCGGAACAGCGGGTGTTGCATGAGTTCGAGGTACAAGGGGTCCTGTTCGAGACCCTGGATCTTGCGATAGTTTAGTGTCGCGCCTTTGTGGCCATTGCTCTGCTTGCCGGCGTCGTTGTAATCCCCGGTCGCACCATCAAGCTGCATCATCGTGCGGCTGTAGTCGATGTCCGCCGTGCCGAGCATGATGTCATCGATGCGCTGCTGCAGCGCCTTAAGTTGCGAATCGTCCAGCAGCGTTTTCAGTACCAGGAATCCGTCGCGCTGGTATGTTTCCCATTGCGTATCGCTAAGTATGTCCATGGTCTTTCCTCCTGTTGACAAAACGACATGATGAACTGCAATAAACCTAAAGTATAGTTGTAAAAATGGCATATTAGGTATAGAAATCATAAGTATGCAGCGTGAATGTGACCTTTTTGACTTACTGCCGGCGGATCGGGTCGACTCGGTCCAGAGACTATTGGCGGACATTCAAATCACCTTTGTCAGTTGTCGTTTCTGGCGCAAAGATGCGCCCTGGCGACTTTCGCGACGACGTGTCGCAGACAGTTTCCTGCTGGCGCCGATACGCGGGACGGTGGAGGTGACCCTTGATCACGCCTGTTACCGGGTCGAACCTGGTGATGTGCTGCTTCTGGCGGATGGCGTTCATCACGCGCTGGCTTTGGTGGGGCCGGAGCCCGTGCTGGAACAGGTGGCCCTGCACTGTTTCGTGACTAACGCCTGGCGACAAACCTTGCTGTCGCTATTCAAGACGCCCGTTGTGCATCTGCCCACGGGTACGGATTGGCATGAACGCTTGCGGCGTTTGAGCTGCCTGGCCGCGCACAATGACGATGTCGCCCAGCGCCGAGCTGAACTTCTCATCGCGGATTTTCTGGTGGCCCTGATCGAAGAGGGCGCACCTCTGGAATGGCCCGCGCGCAGCATTGACCCTCGCGTGGCGAGCGCCCTTCAGGTCGTGAGGGATACCTATGATGCCGACCTGACGGTGGATGGACTCGCGCGGAAGGCTGGGCTGAGCGAGGTCCAGTTTCGCCACTTGTTTACACGCGCGACGGGCCAGACGCCACGCCGCTATATCGTGGAACATCGACTCAAGGTCGCTGTCGGCCTGC